>DATDOL010000131.1:0-14096 GCA_035293265.1 Ignavibacteriaceae bacterium
TTTTTTACTCCGTCAGGATAATTAGGAAGAACAAAACTATAAATTTTACGTGTACCTTTACCGCCCCAATCAATATCAAATCCAAAGCTGCCGTCACCTAATGATTCATTACCCTGACCTGAAGTTGTAATATTCGAATTATTGAGTTCTGTTATTTCCTCAGTTGATTCTTCGGCAATTTCTTTTTCTTTATCTGCAGGAACAACTACATTTTCGTCTTCTGTATTTTTCGCAAGAGGCAATTCAACTTCTTTTACTTCTTTGGATTTGAATTCTGTCTGACTTTTTATTTCCGGCTTTGCAACTTCATCTATTTTTTCGATTTTATTTCCCTGTGCACCGGATGACCCCATCTCAGTCGAAACCCCGAATGATAACTCAATATACTCTGATGGAGAGTAGTCAAAAGATAAATTTATAAATAGAAGCACGACGACCATAATAATGTGGAACAGCAAAGACAGAAAATATGAAATTTGTTTACTTTTTTCTTGCATAATAATCACCTGTTATTTTTCTTTTTCAGTTTCAATTGTAAATTTGCCAATCCCAATCGATTTGGCAGCATCAATTACTTTTATTACAAGGTCAATCTGAACCGTTTTATCAGCCCTGATTATAAGACTGCTTGCTTCGGATAACCCTTTTAATTCAGTCAGCTTTTGTGGCAGCTGTTCGATTCCGGTTTCGTCAGGTCCGGCATAAATACCACCTGCTGAAGTTATTGTAACTACCAGTAAAGTCGGATCAGATTGTTCTTCAGTTTTGGAACCCGGCAGCTTAACTTTGACTCCAGTCTGGATTACAAACTGGGATGTTAATAAAAAGAAAATCACCAGCAGCAACACAATATCCGTTAATGACGCGTATGAGAAAATAGTTAATGGTTGATTTGATGTATTGAAATTCATTTTTATATCCTACATCTCAACTTCAATTTCATCATCGATATCTGCCTCTTCTTTTTTATCATCCTGCACAGTATCTACAACATCATTTGCAACTGTTTCCATATCACTTACAAATCTTTTAACAGCGCTTGTAAAATAATTGTAAGCAGCTAATGCGGGAATCCCAACTATTAATCCAAAAGCAGTTGTTATGAGCGCTTCCCAAATACCACCTGCAAGATCGCTGGGATTAGCTGCACCGGCAAGATCTTCAATTGTCATAAATGCCTGGATCATTCCAGTTACAGTTCCAAGAAACCCTAGCATTGGGGCTACACCGGCGATTGATGCCAGGATTGGTAAACCTCTTTCAAGAGTGTTTATTTCCTGTCTGCCGGCATTTTCAATTGCTTCTTTAACTCTTTGATGCCCAAGCCTGAATTTCTTTAATCCCTTCCTTGCCATATTTCCTATCGGTGATTTTTCCTGCATACAAAAAGATATTGCAGCATTTATATCACCATTTTTAATATATCCTCTAACTCTGACCATAAATGCAGGGACATTAATTTTTGCTCTTCTGATCATTAGAAATCTGTCGATGACCACTGCAAGTCCGATTACCGAACATAGCAAAATGGGCCACATAACAACTCCGCCCTTCATAAAGATTTCAATTAACTTCATGTTCTATCCTTTATTATTTGAATTATTTACTATGTAAATTTCTAAATTTAAGTGCATTCTCTTCTGATGTAAAATCGCCGACATGCACCTTGTACTTTACTCCCTCGCCCGGAACAACAGCACTTTGAACGACTGCATTATAACCCATATCATTATATTTTTCGGCCTCCTGTTCAGCAATCTCATTACTATCATAGGATCCCATCACAACTGTAAAATAATCTCCTGATTTTGTTACAAACGATTCCTTTACCGGGGGAGGCGGAGCAACTTCTTCTGTTACTTTGGGCTTAGTTTCCTTTTTTACAGTTACGGGTAATGATTTCATTTGTTCTGTACTTATTTCGATTCCTGATTCGTCAGGAGTATCTTTTTGTTCGATAAGGTTTTGTTTTTCAGAATTGTCTATATCACCTTCCGAGATCCCATCTTCGGTGGTTGTACTTTCAGACGGATTTTCAACAGGGATAGAATAATCATGTTCAATCTCATTAACATCAGGTGGCCTTGATACATTAACAATATTGTTATCAGTTCCTCCGCCGAAAATATTTTCCCATTCAACATAGACATAAACACCACCAGCAACAATGAGAACGACAGCCATCAAGGAAATAAATAAAGCTGATGTTTTTTTCTTCCTTGGTATTGTGCCGTAAAAACTTTCGGAGTCATCCCTGTAGTTTTCTTTTCTCGGTGATTCCTTTTTCCACTCTCTGCCCTTTGGTTTAATTGGTTCTTTAAGATGAAATGATTCCGATTTGCTTTTTACTTCCAGGTATCCGGAAGGATCTCTTCGCAATAATGTCGGTGATGGTTTAATTCTTTCAGAAGATTTTTTTTCTTTTTTATCTTCAGTCTGAGATGGATCAATTTTGTCTTTTACTCCGGAAAGAAATGGTTTTACTCTCTGGTAGTTTCCTATTATTTCTGAAATTTCACTTTCTAATTCTTCCTTAGTAACACTTTCCTGCTCATCGTGTATGTCTGACTTCTTATCACCTTCTGCATCTTTTGGTTTACCAATTCTAAATGGTTCAGGCTTTCTATCATATATATCCTGGTGAGCAATTCTTTCTTCAGTTGATAAATCCAGTTTTTCTTCATCATGTAAATCTATTTTTCTAACCTGGAACTTCCTCCCGAAGTTCCATGGAAGGCTTTCCAGCCTGCGTTTATCCTCTTCAGACTGCGAGAGCTTAAGCTTCTTAATATTGGAATCATCTTCCGGAATTTCATGCGAAATTCCTTCTCCTAAATCTCTTGCAATATTTTGTACCTGATCATGACTTATAATTGAAAAGCTATTCTCAGAAGATTCAGGAAGCTCAGTAATCACATCTTTATTCTTATCGCTTATATAATCGGATACATGAACAGAGCTGATTAAATTTTCAGCTTTATTTACAAGATACTTTTTAAGTTCCTTTCCATACAGCGATTGAAAACTTTCCCGTGATGAGCTGAGATTTTCATTCCCGGATGATTGTTCGGATATCACCGGCTTGTTAATACTTAAGCTAAAATGAGAATCGATTTCATTATAATTATCGGCTTCCGTCTTTGGGATAATAAACATTTGATTATTTTTAGGGTCTTCAATATCTTCAAGTCTCTCTGAAAATATTACCAAATCCAAATCTTCACTGTCCTCTTCAGGACCGCCAGCCAGAACCTGATTCTTTTTTGTCAGACCTTTACGCGTATTAAAAAAACCGACACCCGCCAGGTTTGCCGATTGATTCGGCTTAATCATACTTGATATCTTAATCATAAAGATTTCAAAGAAAGCAGTGGCTTCGATTTCCGAAACGCCGGCTTTTTTTGTGATTGCATTTATGAGTTCGTACCTGGTCATTTTCTTTCAGATTAAATTAGTTAAAAAATAAACTTGCACCCAGGGTTATATCAAAAGGTTTCTCCTGGTATCCTTCCCATAAATAATATTTGACACCAAAAATATTTTCAAGTTCAAGGCTGAGTAATAAATTATTCCAAAATTTATATTCTAATAGCAATCCTAAGTTAAAAAGACTTTTTACCGAATTTGTATTTTCAATATTTACAAATCTTTTTGAAAGATATTCCAATGATAATTTAGCCATCAACTCCGTATTAAATTCATAGCCATAAGATAAAGTACCTCGAACAGCCGGATAATAAGGAACTCTGTTACCTTCTGAATTTTCGACATCGGACAATTCAATGCTTCCATAGAAAATGCCGGAAGGTCCTAAATGAAATAAAAGATTTGTAAAAAGAACAAAAGTTTTTGCATCAGCAAAAGCTAATTCAAAAATGCCTGATGTATCGGGATTTGTATAATATGGTAAATTCCCGGTTTTAAAATACCTCAATCCTCCATCTATCTGAAAGTATTTGTCGTACTCATAAACCATAGTAATATTAAGCATATTTTTCTTTTTCACAAAAATGCTGCTATATGATTGAGGATTGAAATAGAAATTTTCCTTAAGCAAATACCCCGATGTAACAAACTCTCCAACCGGCTGATACTCACCGAGAATAACAAAATTCTTCGAAACTTCTGCACTAAGAGAAGCATATATATTGTGCATATAATCACTGCCTGAACCTGAAAAGGTAAATCCTGCACTGGCTATAAATTTATTAACTATCTTAAATGCTATTGCGGGTCGCAAAAACCAGTAATCAGGTTTTGGATTTCCAAGTGAATCAGTAGTTAAATATTGTTTTTGATAATCAGCTTTAATCAGTAATGCAAAATCATCCAGATTATACTTTCCGAATAGATTTGTATTTAAAATTGACTCGTTAAAATTTTCTGTGTCGAGGTACGTGAAATCCCCGGCAAGTTCTATATCAAAAATAAATTTCTTTCCGTATAAATTCTGAATATCAAGATATCCGTTACCAGCATTCAATGTTCTTTTTCTTTCAGGTGTTATCGATCCAAAAAAGTTGTATTTATTTACTGTGTGCTTACCACCGATTGAAAATTTAGTTCCCGGCAAAAATTCATTTTCATTTGAAAGAGAGTAATTGAAATCCAATTCCCCGGAATATGTTACTCTGTCAGAATAATCCAGGTATTCAATCTGGTTATCCCCTGTTAAAATGCCATGAAGCATTCCACGTTCAATTGGGAATGCATAATTAATTTCACCGCCAGGTAAAGTATATCTTCCTGCATTCAGCGTAATTATTCCATTGTGATAATCAGCTGAATCAAGCAATTTCATATCACCTTCAATCGGGTTCGAGATCTGTGCAATCTCCAAATCCTCAGGTTTGAACATCGGCTTAAGAAATTCTCCAGTGATTGTGGGAATAAAATCTGGTTTCATTTTATCAACACGCCTGATAGAAATAATATCTTTTCCCGTTATTACAAAATCGGGCAGCTCGACATTCGGATTTTTTGTTTCGGGCTGCGGAAAAATAAAGCTGACATAAATCAAAAAAACAATTATAGTTTTTGTTATCATCTATTCTAATTCCCTGATTTTTTTTCGAGCTTCTTCACCTAATGTATCACTTTTATGTTTTGCAACTACTGTTCTGTACATTTCAATTGCCTGACGATTATCGCCAAGTTTAACATAACAATCACCCATTAACATATAAGATTTAGAAAGCCATTCATCATAATTTGAAAAAACAGTTCTCACTCTTACTAATGCCGAAATAGATTCGCTGATTTTATTTTGTTCGAATAAAGAAAGTCCGTAATAATATTGCGCCTTTGCACCTAGATCATCAATTCGATTTTCGGATATTTCAAGGAAATGAGCATCGGCAGTTTCATATCTGCCGGCAGTTACATCAATCAATCCCATTTCAAATTTTGCTTTATCAGCAAACAATGTTTCCTTGTGATAAAATACCAGTTCACTGAATGTGTCATAAGCTTTTTGAACTTCATTCAGATTCAAATATGTCATGCCTTTCATAAATAATATTTCAGGAAGTCTTGGTGAATCTTTAAGAGTTGAAATTGCCCTGGCATAAATTTCGATGGATGCATTGTAGTTATGTAATGAGTTTTGAATTTCTCCGATCTCAAGAACAGCAAGCGGGGCTGATTCTGAATTTGGATACTCATCGAACACTTTGGTAAAATGAAAAACTGCTTCCTCTCCCTGATTCAATAGCTTGCAGCTTTTTCCGATCCAGTAATAAGCTTCGGAAATAAAAGAACTTCGTGGAAATTTAACTACAAATTCCTGGTAACTCGATTTAGCATTATGATAATCACGCTGACTGTAATAAAGCTCACCCTTTTTCAAGAAGATCTGGTCAGAAAATTTAAGGTTTGGATTTTTTATTGCAAATTCATCGATAAGAGTAACAGCTCTTTCAGGTTTTCCCAAGGCAACGAAACTATACTGCATTCCGTTTACTGCATCAAATACGTAATCTGATGAAGGATAGTTTGCAATCACTTTCTCATAATTTTCAACCGCAGAATTATACTCACCCATATTAAAATATGCATCACCGATGGAGTAATAAATAGCCGGAGCCAGGGACGAGTTTTTATAAATGCTTAAGAAATTTCTGTAATATTCGATTGCTTCGGAAAATTCACCCAGTTGAAAATGTATCCAGCCAACCGTATAAAGTGAATTCTCAGCAAACTGTGATGAAGAATATTTTCGCTGCACATTCAGGAACTCTTCAATTGCCTGACTTGATTCTCCAGATTTATATAATGCCTGTGCATACTGATAATGATTATAAGAGTCATCCAGGGATACAGAATTTGATGAATACAATTCACGATAAACACGGCTTGAAGCTGCAAAATTTTTACTGCCAAAGTAACTGTCTGCAAGCCTTAGTTTAACGTCAAGAAACTTGCTGTCTTTAGGATATTTTTCTAAATACTGAGCAAAATGAAATGCTGCACTTTGATAATCCCCTAAATTAAAATGTGAATATGCTTTCCCGTAAAGTGTTTGTCGTGAAATTTCTATGTCATCTGATTTTACTGAAGAATATCTGCTGAGAGCTTCTTTATATTTTCCGGAGGCAAAATAATTTTCAGCCATATAAAAATTCATTCTGGCTTGCTCAAAAGATTTGTCTGCACTTTCAATTTGATTAAGATAACCAATCGACTCCTGGTAATCTTCCAGATGGAAGGAAGCAACTGATAATCCTAATAAAGCTCTCAAATGTACATCGCTGTCAATGTTGGTTATCCGAACCGCAGGTTCAAAATATTTTTTTGCACTCAAATACTTTTTTTTGTTAAGGTCAATCTCACCCAGCATTGTAAATGATTTAGCTCTGACTACCGGATCTTCTGATGAAGTTGCTGTATTTAAATATTGCTGTGAAAGTTCAATTTTATTTTCATCGAAATAAACCGTTCCCATTTGATATTCAACCATCGGTGCTAAATAGCTTAAGGGATATTTGCGAAGAAATTCTTCATATATTCGGAGCGCTTCATTATTTTTACCGGCATATCTCAATGACTCACCCTTCCAGACGAAAGATTGAATGGCCATGCTGTCATTGCCTTCAGAGAGGTAATTAAAAACATTATAGGCATCAGTATATTTTTTTTGCTGAAAGTAAGACCAGGCAAGTCCATAATGCGCATCTCTGATCACCGGTGAAAGGGGAAATCGTTCAATAATTTCCGAGTATGAATTCTGAGCATTTGCATATTCTTCTACCCGGTAATACGAATTTGCTAAAAGGTATAAACTTTCAGAATAAAGAGCGTCCGGTAATTTGGAGATTACAGGATTATTTAGCTCAAGTATTGATGAGTGGTAATCTTTCAGATTAAAATAACAAATACCAATTCGGATCTGAGCCTGTTCCACCAGTTTACTTTGTGGATAGTATGATAACAATTGATCGTAATACTTTACTGCATTGTTATAATCACCAGTTTTTTCATAAACACTTGCAAGATTATAGATAGTATAGTCTTTATATGGATTTGTTCTTGGGTCTTCAATCGCCTTTTCTAAAAATTCAATTGCATCCTGCAGCATTCCTTCCTGGGCAAATGATTCCCCAATCCAATATAGAGCTGAACCGCTAAACTCACTTCTTGGATAGTTATTAAGCAATTGCATAAATCTTGTCCGGCTTAATGAATATCTCAACTCATCAAAATAAATAAGACCAAGTTTATATAGAGACTGCTCGCGGAAGTTCGACCAGACAACATTGTTTACGATAAATTCAAATCCAGCAGAAGCTTCATCTTTCTTGCCCATTTTTAATAATGCATCTGCAGCATAATACCTGGCTACAGCATAATTCTCGTCTTCAATTCCGTATTCAGTTATTACCTGGTTAAAGAGCTTTTCGGCATCAGGATAATGTCCAAGATTGTAAGCATACATTGCATCGGAAAATTTTTCGGCGGCGGTTTGAGCAGATAAAAGTGCACTAAAGCTAAAAACTATAAGTAATACGACTTTAATAAAGCTTTGCATCCGAAGCCTTCGTTGATTCATGATTTGTGACGAATTATCGAATATCATTGTTTCAGTCAGATATTCAGCATCATTTAAGCAAAATTTTGTAATTTTCAATTGAATATTAACTCTTGATTTCTATAAAATCAAGTGTAATAAGAAAATATATTGATTCACTTAAAGATGATTGTTAAAGATATTTTGTTTTTCACTAATTTTTAATAGATTCACTTATGAAAAAATGACTAAATTTTATTAGCATTTATCCTGTGATATTAAATATTCACAAAAAAACCGAAGGAAAGCAACATGAAAAAATTTACACCACTTTTTATTGTAGTCTCCCTGGTATTTATCTATTCAACTGCGATAAACGCTCAATTGTTTAACATTGGTGTCGGCGGTGGTTTAACGCAAGTTATGGGACCCGAGCATTACACAAATGAGGTTTCTGATAATGGAATAGGATTTTCAACAGAATATAACTTTGGAGCTTTGGCAAAACTCGGTTTACCACTCATTCCAATAACACCAAGAGGATACATTCTTTATCATCAATTATCCGGAGAAGGTGAACCATCGACTCAATCTGGAAGTAGTGTTGAATATTCGCAATCAATTCTAACAATAGGTCTGGGAGCTCAATATCAATTTATTCCTGTACCCGCTGGTTTCGATCCTTATATTGCTCTGGATATACTTTATAACAATTTTGGTGAATTTAAAACAACAACCTCTTTGGGGGATACCACATCTCCAAGTGTTTCCAGATTTGGAGTTGGTGTAGGATTAGGAACTGCAATTACGATTATCCCAATGATAAATCTAGACATTCTGTTAAGCTATCAATGGCTGAATTTAACCGGAAAAGAAGAAGTGGCTGGAGTATCTGAAGAGACAGTTAGTGCAATCACACTCGATGCATTTATTATGTTCAGCTTCTTATAAAAAAATTGGGAGTGCAAATTCATTGTACTCCCTTTTCCTTAATATATCCGGCAAAAACACGTCTGCCAAATCGGGATTCTCTATTTTTATTAATCAATTTCAAATTTTCAATGACGGACTCAATTTCGATTAGCTTCGCTCCGGTTCTTACTGCACCGCTTATATGTGAATATAATTGATCTTCAAATCGCAGAATTGATAGTACTGATACGATGCACAATTCTCTTTCTTTTAATGATAAACCTTTCCTGCTTAAAACTTTTCCATAGCCTTCAAGTACAAGCCAACTGGAAATTTCAGGTGAAAAATGGTTGACGTTACTAATAAGTTTTTCAAACTTTTTTCCATAGATTAATTTACAGTTCTGTTCACCTAGTTTTTTAAAATGATAAAGATTCATATCATCCGCAGTACGATGGGAAACATTTGGAAAATACTCTTTTAAAATCTTCAATGAAATGATGGCAGATGGATAGCCAGCAAATAAATAATTCTGAAGTAATGCTTCATATAATTTTGAGTATGTGACTTTCTTTCTTTTTGCAAGCGATAACAATTTTCTAAAAAATTGCTCCGAGCGGGAAACTGAAGCTGCACAGATTAATGGCAGGTAATATTTATTCTGAAGATTTTGAAAACTCATGAATTTAAATATTTAGATGACGATATAAAAAAAACCTCGCAAAGCGAGGTTTCTTAATACCAGGTAAACCATCATTTCAATAAACTTAGTTCGTACTCAGCAGCTTTTTTATAAGTGGTATCTGTCTTGGCTTGCTGAAACATTTCTTTAGCTTTTACTTTATCACCTTTACCTTTATAAGCCATTCCCATATAGTAGTAAGGTCCACCGGTTGTAATTTTTGTAATATATTTCAATGCATTCTCAGATGCAGCAATGGACTTATCCCATTCCCCAATTTCGGAGTAAGTTTTTGCAAGAGATAAATAAGCAGCGTCATAGTTATCATACTCCACAGATTTATTAAGATATTCAATAGCTTTAGCTGAATTCTTATTTGTAATTTGTTCGTCACTAAGTTTTTTGTATGCCAGCGAAAGATTTTTCTGAACCATTTTTGTAACATCAGGGTTATCCGTTAATTTTAACACCTTTTCAAATTCAATAATTGACTGGCTATAATTACCCAACGAGAAGTAGACACCACCAAGTGCATTATATCCGCTTTCAAAACCATCTTTAAGTTTTATACATTCCTCGAATGAGCTTTGAGCAGCTTGCAGGTTACCTGCTTTTTTTTGACTTACACCGAGCTGATAGTATATCCTGTAATCTTTTTCAATAGTGAGTGCATTATTATATTTATCAATTGCTGCCTGGTAGTCACCGGCTTTAAGTAATGCATTACCATCGTTATAAAGCTTACCTGCTTCGGGGTTCATATCCTGAGCTAAGGAGGAAAATGCCAGCAGAAGCACAAAAGCTAAAACAGATTTTGAAAGAAATTTCATGATTACCTTTCTGGTTTGGTGAATTTTAATTAAGACTTGTGCGGAAGGCGGGACTTGAACCCGCACGCCAATTAAGGCACTACCCCCTCAAGATAGCGTGTATACCAAATTTCACCACTTCCGCAAAAATGTGTGGTTAAAATAGGAGAGGAGTTCTTGAAAATCAATACTTAATTGAATTGAATAAAAATATGTCCTAATAAATTTCCTGGTTGAATCGTTTCCTCTCTTTAAACAATGCTCTTCTAAGCTCATCCTTAAACTTTCGCTCAAAAACAATTAGCCTTCCGATCTGATTGTATGTTAGAATATCATCAAGTGAATTAATAAATTCCATACGCATTTGACCCATCTGAAGATGCAAATTATTAAAATCATTGAGATAGGTGATAAGTTCATTTTCGGTATACACCTTTCCACTTTTATCCACAGCTTCAAGGTTTTTTATAATTTCTTCAATTTTATTTTGAATTTCGTCAGTTGCTTTTTTTAATTCCGATCTTCGGGCGAAAAATCTGATGGCAGTCTCTTCATCCATTTCCAGAACCTCAATCAATTTTATTTTTTCAAGCTGAAATATTTTTTCTGCCGCTTCTTTGTCCTTTGGACCAAAATGCCCATCCTGACTGAACCCAAGAGAATTAATGCAGACTATTATCAGAGCCGTGATATATTTATTCATAATTTAACCTCATTTCTGAAATTTTTATTAATCAATTCTTCAAATATTTTATCTGCCTCCTCGGCAGAAATATCGAATGAAATATCGTTACTAGCAGCATCAGCTAATGAATTGAACTCTGTTTCCGGAATTTGATTGATCAATTCATCCAGTTCATTCAAATCATTCTCAAAGTAATTAATTGTAAGCTGATCTAAATTGTAGCTTTCATTTTCTCCATCCATATAACGTAAAATTTCATCAATATCGGAATCGGCTAGTTCCTCACTAATCTCGCTGATTGTAATTTGATTCCCACCATTGAATATTAAATCCGTACTAACAAGGATGTAGCTCATAACAAGTAATAATATAATTGTCAGAGCAAAACCTAAATTAGGAATTGAAAAATATCTGGAGACTTTAATTTTTCTTTGTCTGAATCGTGGAACAATATTAATAAAATAATTTGGGTCAGAGTATTCAACTTTTTTACTTTCACCAAGCAAATTATTTAGTCCAAGAAATTCATCAAATAACTTTTTAAATTCAGTATTAGTTTTTAAGTCAGCTTCGAACGTGCTTCGTTCAATATCAGACAAGTCATTGTCGAAATATCTAATAATTCTTTCTTCATCATTCATAATTTTTCATAAGCTCCTTGAGTTTATTAAATGCATGAAAATAACTTGATTTAAGAGCACCGATACTCTTTCCTGTTATTTTTGAAATTTCTTCATAACTCATCTCATCAAAGTTACGTAAAACGAACACCTGTCGCTGTCTTGTCGGAATATTTTTTAACAGGCTTTGCACTCTTTCAATCTTGTCTCTCGAATCAATGCCTGCTATGATATCATTGTCCGAAGAATTAATTAGTTCCCCGGTTTGTTCAAACGAAATTATATTTTTAATTTTTTTTGATTTTATAAAATTCAAGCTTCTTGTTGAAGTGATTTTAAAGATCCATGTGTACAGAGAAGACTGGAAATTAAATGATTTCAATTTGTTATAAATAACCAGCAATACCTGTTGGACAATATCATCAGCATCCAGGTGATTACCTGTCATCCTCCTGGCATGCCAGTAAATTTTTTCCTGGTAACGCAATGCTAACATATTAAATGCCTTCTCATCACCGTTAAGAAAATCATTTACAAGTTCAGAATCGCTTTTTGATGATGTCATTTCATATAAAATAATGCAAGATTTAGACAGAAACTAACTCTGTAGGGTTTAAATATGACTTTTAAACTTTGGTTTTTCTGTTATTGTCTAAATCCCATAAACAATAACTAAAAGGAGAAAAAATGTTAAGTGAAACGAAATCCCGCTTTACGGGGAAAAAGGGAATTTTTATGTTCGTTACAACGCTGATTATTTTTACTTTGATAGGTTTGAGTTATGGTCAGAATCAAGACCGTGACAGAATTCAGATGAGAGACAACATAATTAAGGAACTAAATCTGACGGATGAACAGCAAAGTAAAATAGAGGTAATGCGGCTGCAGAATCAGAAGGAGATGGTCGACTTAAAAGCTAACCTGGAGAAGAAAAAAATTGAACTGAAAGAACTTTTACAAAAAGGCAATTATTCCAGGACAGAGTATATGTCCAAAACGGATGCTCTTGCATCAGCAAAAAACAAGATAGAAATTGCTCAGGCAGAACATCAAATGGATATTTATGAATCATTGGATTCAGATCAGCAAAAAATCTGGAATAAAAATCGTATTCGATTCCAGGATAAACGGGAAAAAATGTTTAGAAAAGAATTTCAGCGCTTTGAACATGATTAATAAACAAAGCCAGCTAAGTAGCTGGCTTTTTATTTATTTCGTTGATAGAGATTTACAAATCCCCGCCCGGTGGTCTTAAAATAATTTCCTCAGTTACAAGATCATCTCTTTGCAAATAAGCTGAAACAATAATTCTCCCGATACTTTCAGGTTTCATCATTCTCTCAGAATATTTTTTTCTAATCTCGGCCGACCACATAGTTGTATCAGTAGCACCAGGAATAATGTTGATTACCCTGATGTTATGCTTTCGCATTTCTTCCCTGAGTGATTTAGAGTAAGCTAACAATCCATTTTTAGAAGCAGCATAAGCAGAGCTTTTTGCAAATACTTTTTCAACAACCACTGAGAGAATATTTATAATTACACCGCTGCCGTTTTGAATAAAATGAGGAAGCACAGCTTTTATCATATAAATCGAACCAAGCAGATTTGTATTTATAATGTCATTAATTTCGTTTACAGAATTTTCCTCTGCCAGCTTGAATGATGTTACACCTGCATTATTGATGATGCAATCAAGACTATGTTCAGAGATTATTTTTTTAAAGGTTTGATCAACATTAGTCTGGGAAGCAACGTTGCAAGGATATACAAACATTTTTTCACCATAGTCCTTGCATTCAACTTTTAATCTCTCAAGTTCACTTGCTCTTCTTGCAGATAAAAATACTTCACAACCTATTTTGACAAACTCAAATGCAGTAGCTTTACCTATTCCTGAACTCGCACCGGTTATCCAGATTCCGTTTTTACTGTTCATAACTAGAGATTTTTTTGCGAAATCAGATTTATAAACTCAGAACGTGTACGTGCATCATCTTTAAATACGCCGTGAACAGCACTTGTCGTTGCGGAAGAATTTTGTTTTTCAACTCCTCTCATCATCATACACATATGATAGGCTTCTGCTACTACTGCAACTCCCCGTGGATGAAGATATTCTTCAATCGTATCGGCAATTTGCTGAGTCATTCTTTCCTGAACCTGTAATCTCCTGGCAAATACCTCAATAATTCTCGGAATTTTACTAAGACCAACAATTTTCCCATCAGGAATGTAAGCAACATGAACTTTGCCATAAAAAGGAAGCATGTGGTGTTCGCACAAACTGTAAAAATCAATATTTTTTACAAGCACCATTTCATCGTTCTTCTCTTCGAAGATTGCTCTATTCAGAACCTTTTTTATATCCTGATCATATCCT
>DATDOL010000132.1:0-5363 GCA_035293265.1 Ignavibacteriaceae bacterium
ATTTTTCTCAGCGGTGATATAGAAGCAACACCAACAATGAATACATTGTTCCTTGGAATTGGTGCTGTGCTTGCTTCTTTTATGGGAACAACCGGTGCTGCAATGTTATTGATCAGACCTGTCATCCAGACTAATAAGCAAAGACAATATAAAGTTCATACGATTTTATTTTTCATCGGTATCATTGCCAATACAGGAGGGCTGTTGACTCCACTTGGAGATCCTCCTTTGTTCATGATGTATCTTCGAGGCGCACCATTTTTCTGGTTCTTTACTTTTTTTTATGAATGGCTGTTAACAAACGGACTCCTTCTGTTAATTTATTTTCTTGTTGATTCTTATTTCCACAAAAAGGAATCTGCACAAGCATTATTAAAAGACAAAACACAAATTCGTCCGATAAAAATTGAAGGGAAATTAAATTTTATCTGGCTAGCCGGTGTGGTCCTCGCTGTTGCATTTCTCAACACGCAGTATCTTGAGTTCATTCACACGAATGAATATTTTATGTTTATCCGTGAAGCGGTAATTCTTTTGATGGCTTATCTTTCAAAAATATTCACAACTCACATTACTAGAGTATCAAACAGTTTTACCTGGGAACCAATAAAAGAAGTTGCTTATCTTTTTCTCGGAATATTCATAACTATGGTTCCCTGCCTTTTGTATCTCGAGTATAATGCAAAAACTCTTGGAGTTGTAACTGCGAGTCAGTTCTATTACTTTACCGGAGTGTTGAGCAGCTTCCTGGATAATACTCCAACTGCAGTAACATTTCATTCTCTTGCTCTGGGATTGGGAGAAACTTCGGGTTTGCTAGTTGCAGGAATTCCCGAGGAACTTTTAAAAGCAATATGCACAGCTGCTGTTTTCTTCGGAAGTATGACGTATATCGGCAATGGACCGAACTTTATGGTTAAGGCTGTCGCTGAAGAAAATAATATTAATATGCCTCACTTCTTTAGCTACATGTATAAATTTTCTTTGATAGTCCTTCTGCCGATTTTTATACTTATCCAGTTGTTTATGATATAAGCTCTATCGTCAGCAGATAATCCTTAGAATAAAGGAAGCTCTGCTTTTGATATTCTAAAAATCATTATAGAACAGGTATTTAAAGGATGAGACTGATTTGATCAGATTTTTATCCGTTATAATCCGTCTGATCTGTGTCATCCGTGTTCTATTGCCCTAACTTCGCTTTTCCCAAATCTTTGCTATTTCAACAATCACTCTCACCGCCATTTCCATATCCTGTTTAGCAACCCATTCAAGCTGTGAGTGGAAGCTGTGTTCACCGGCAAAAATATTCGGGGTAGGCAATCCCATAAATGATAATCGTGAACCATCTGTTCCTCCGCGTATCGGATGCATAATTGGCTTTATCCCCAGATTTCTCATTGCCTGAACTGCATACTTTGTTACGTCTGGATGCTTGTCCAAAACTTCACGCATATTTCTGTACTGCTCAATTACTTTGAACTCATATCTCGAACCGGGAAACTTTGAAACCGCGACCTTTGCAAGTTCCTCAATAAGGTTTTCATATTCTTTCAACTTAGGTGTTTCAAAATCCCTGATAATAATTTTGAGTGTGGTTGCTTCTTCCATACCACTTATGTTTATGCAGTGAACATATCCCTGTCTTTTTTCAGTTGTCTCTGGTGAGAGTTTTTTCTTAGGAAGACTTTCCATAAAAGACGAAGCAATCTTTATCGAATTTATCATCTGGTTCTTTGCATAACCGGGATGAATATTCTTCCCAATAAACTTAAGCACAACCATATCAGCGCTGAAAGTTTCAGACTCAACTTCACCTCTGCTTGAACCATCAACAGTGTAAGCATACTTTGCACCGAGTTTTTTCAGATTGATTTTCTCTGTCCCTCTGCCGACTTCTTCATCAGGTGTGAAGCAAATTTTAATCGGACCGTGTTTTACTTCAGGATGTTTCATCAGGTAATTCACTGCATCCATAATTTCTGCAACACCAGCTTTATTATCAGCACCGAGCAAAGTTGTTCCATCTGTAGTGATGATATCGTAACCAATCATATTTTTCAAATCGGGATTTTCACTTTCTTTAATCACCCAATCACCCTTGGGTAATTTTATATCTCCACCCTGGTAATTTTTATGAATGACCGGTTTTACATTTTTTCCTGTCACCGCTGGAGAGGTATCAACGTGTGAAATAAAAGCAATCGGCGGAACTTTTTTCTTCGTAGTGGCAGGAATAGTTGCCATAACGTATCCAAATTTATCCATCGCTGCATCTTTCAATCCCATTTTCTTTAGATCTTTTGCAAGATCGGCTGAAAGTTTTTTCTGTTTTTCACTGCTTGGGAATGAGGTTGATTCTTCATCTGATTGAGTATCGTACTTAACATATTTTAAGAAGCGGTCAACACAGGTGAATTTATATTTTTCGTCAAACATTTTAGTCTCCTTCTATAATAATTAATGGTTTGGCATTCCTGAAAGTTTTAAAATAACTAGAACAAATTTAACGGGAATTGAATTGGTAAAAAAGCAATGAATACTTTCTTTAATAATAGATTATTATCTATACTATTTTTATTATTGTTGTCTTTGTAATATGCAGTCACTATGTTAGGATTGAAATTAATTCAGGAAGGATAACTGATGAATTTATTTCTGGCACGATATTTAACTCTCTCTCTCTCTGGGGGAGAAAATCGGAATGATTTTCTTCCCACTCACACATTTAAACCTGAACGAAAATTGGAAAGCTTATTTTAATTGTACTGCTTTAGCTTTTATAAGGCACATTGTTTGTGCCTTTTTAGTTATATGTAAATATGGTTCTAAACAATGTATTAAACGGAATAGATATTTTACTGGTTTTACATAGTTATATAAGTGTTGAAATTTATCCTTTCCAAAATTTAATTGTTTAATGAAATGAAAAAGCTGATAACTTTAATTGCATTATTAAATGTGCTGTTGTTCCCTCAAGCGACGAAGGAAGAAAAACTTGAATGGATGAAGAGCAGAGGCGATATAAAAATTACCGAAGAAGAGAATGATGTCTACCGTTTTGAATATTCCGAAGGAAGAACACAATATTTTTATTTGGGTAAAACTAAATCCTATCAAACTGACTCCATCCCCACAACTGTATTAGAAACCTGGAATGTTGATACTAACCGTTACAAGGATATGTATTACTTCTGGCAGGAAGTGCCTGCGGTTACATCTTCCGGTTATGAGCTTGTTATTAGTGATGCGAACAATAATGGTTACCCAGAAATATATGGATATACCAGAGATTACGAAGATCCATGGTTCAAACCTGTTCAGATATATGAAATGGACTCAGCGGGAATTTTTTCAAATAAATTTACTTATCCTGACTCTGTGATTCTTGCGTATGCAATTTATGATATTGATTCCGATAGTAGTAAGGAACTCTATCTATATATGAATAATAGCAGGTCAATTTTCTATAAATCTGAAAGTACCAATTCTTTACCAATCGAAGTTGATTTAATCTTCAGCTTATATGATTGGCAGTTAGACAATCCTCAATTTGGGGACTATGATAAGAATAATATATCAGATTTTCTATTTTTTGACCTTTCTGATCGTAGAACCGTCATTTGTGAATACAATAGTTCAATTAACAATTTTGATTCAGTTGCAGAATTTCAGTACTCAACCGGATATTATGCTGGCTTTGCTATTGGCGATTTTGATCTTGATAATAAAACAGATATTGTATACGGAAGTTTAGAGGGAGAAGTATTTGTGATTGAAACTGAAGGAGAACATAACTATTCTCTTGTATGGCAAACCGATATTATCGGTTATCATTCCTATATGCAAATTTTCACAAATGATATAGATAAAAACGGTAAGCCGGAGTTCTGGATATCCTGCACAACAGATAATGGAGTAAATGACATTACAAGGTTTACCTGCTTTGAGTATACCGGTGACAATGAATATATAGAAACGTACAGAATAGACTTCGTAGGTGTTTTCCCGATATATGCAGCAAACGCTTTCTCCCTCGATATAGATAAAGATGGTACTGAAGAACTAGTTATGTGTATAAACAACTATATATTCATAATGCAATTCAAAGGATCATCCTTCAATCCATCGTATGAAATTTTCTATATGACAAGAAACAATATTCCCGGGGGATATTTTGGAGTCACAATGTATGACTTGGACAATAATAGCTATGAAGAATTGTTGATTAATCGTGATGTTGTAAGGAGTGATGGAAAGAGCAAGCGTTGTACGCATATTTTCAAACCTGATTTTATAGTTCCAGTCAATAACGGAATAAAGTCTGCAATTACAGGGTATTCTTTAGAGCAGAATTATCCTAATCCTTTTAATTCGTATACTACAATTTCTTATTCAATCATAAAAGATGGATTAGTTACACTCAAAGTGTTTGACATATTGGGAAATGAAGTTGCTATTTTAGTTAATGAAACTCAATCGGTAAGACACTATCAAATAAACTTTAATGGAGGTAATCTTCCAAGCGGAATTTACTTTTATACTTTAACTTCCGGTAGTTTTACATCTACAAAGAAATTAATTCTGTTAAAATAATAATTCAGAATATTATAAAGCCGGGGTTAATGCTCCGGCTTTTTTGTTTCAAACTCTTTTGAATTAATTGTTAATATCCCCTTCTCAAAACCTTATCCATATCAGATTTTATCATCAGCTTAACGAGGTCTTTAAATTTTGTTTCTGCTTTCCAGCTAAGAACTTTCTTTGCTTTTGATG
The DNA here is from genome assembly GCA_035293265.1 of Ignavibacteriaceae bacterium. Lineage (GTDB taxonomy): Bacteria > Bacteroidota > Ignavibacteria > Ignavibacteriales > Ignavibacteriaceae > DATDOL01. The sequence continues at coordinate 4,777 of DATDOL010000132.1, forward strand.
GATCGCCAATCAGTAAATCAACTTCTGTTAGGCGGTAGTAAACTGGATCAATCGAGATCACAGTATCATCCTTTTTTATTTTTGATGTCAAATCTTTCACATAAGACTTTTTATTTTTTGAATAACCGACCAGGTTTTTGGCTATGTTCAGATCAATGGACTTTATTTTTCCTTTTTCATTTTTTCCTTTGCCTTCCCACTTCAATTCAATACCTAAGCTTTTGAATGTCAGTTCAGCAAATTCACGAACAGTATTTGTTTCTCCTGTTGCAAGAACAAAATCATCGGCTTTTTTGTGCTGCAATATTTTCCACATCCCTTCGCAGTATTCGGGTGCGTAGCCCCAGTCTCTTTTTGCATCAAGATTACCAAGAGTTAATTGCGACTGTAATCCGGCGACGATTCGTGAAGCTGCTCTTGTAATTTTACGACTGACAAAAGTTTCGCCTCTTCGGGGAGATTCGTGATTGAAAAGAATTCCGTTAGATGCAAATATATTGTAAGCTTCACGGTAATTTACAATTATCCAGTAGCCGTAAAGCTTTGCAACACCGTATGGTGAGCGTGGATAAAACGGTGTTTTTTCA
>DATDOL010000133.1:0-19718 GCA_035293265.1 Ignavibacteriaceae bacterium
TATCAGCAATCTTTTTAACTCGAATCAGAAAAAATATCTAGCAACCACACGTAATCTCGATTTTAGTTACACGTTCTTCTACGAACGAAGAAAAATTAATGTAAGATTCAGAGCCGACGCATATTTTGATCTTGATACTCTTACTTGTAATATGAGAGCAATAAACACATCAATCAGACCATTAGCATCTTTGGAATTTCATCCGAATGCAATTAAGTACCTCAGTCATAACTATATAAAATTCGGACTGACTCTGATTACAGGTATCACAGGATCAGGTAAATCTACAACACTCGATTCGATAGTTGACCATCATAATAAATTTGATCCGGCACACGTTGTTATAGTTGCAGCACCTATTGAATATGTTCATACCTCTAATGTTTGTCTTATCAAGCACAGAGAAGTAGGGCGGGATGTTCTTTCTTTTAAAGAAGGAGTAATTCAAGCATTACGTCAGGACCCAGATATTATAATAATAGGTGAAATGAGAGATCCGGATACTATAATGGCAGCTTTGGAAGTTACCGATACCGGACACAAAGTATTTTCCACCCTTCACACATCTTCAGCAATGGAATCTTTGGATAGAATTATCGCTGAAGTTCATCCGACCGAGCAGGAACGAGTAAGAAACAGGCTCGCTGATGTTCTTATTTCGGTTGTTTCCCAGAAACTTGTGCCTGGCCTGGATGGCAAACTTGTGCTGGCTAAGGAAGTTTTGATAGTAACACCAAGTGTTAAGGCCGCGATAAAGAATAACAATATTAGTGAAATTTATATGATGATAAATCAAGGGGGCCAGCTCGGTATGATTACAATGGAACAAGACCTGCAAAAATTATATATGCATAAAAAAATTTCGCTGGAAACAGCAATTACATATGCAAATAATAAAACAAGAATCAATCAATTATTATCAGCAAAATGAAACATCTTGTTTGTATATATTGTGAAGGTAACGACACTAAGATTGCTGTTGTTCATAAAGATAACGATAATTCCAAAATTAAAGTTGTCAGAACAACATCAGCTAGTCTCGTACAATCTTCCAAAGACCTTGAGGCCAAAGCTTCGAGACTTAGCATAGAAGGCGATTCACTTGATATTGATGAAGGTTCTGCATCAATAGAAAGTGATGTTGACGCCTCCAGTTTAGCGGAAATCGGAGGAGCTCTTAAGGGAATAAATCTTAGCAAATACGAGTTTATTCCTGCTCTTACGGAACCCGCTATTTATTATCACCTGTTTGAAGGAGCCAGGATTTCCAAAGACATCAAGCTCAAACAGGATATAATAGATGAAATACTGGAATCAAAAAATATAATCGTTGAAAGAGAGAGCTTGGATTACATTGAGCTGGCAGATAAATCCCTTCTCTCAGTCTTTATTGTAGGTGGTATTGCCTGTATCAGTTTAATTAACTCACTGGCGAGTCAATACGGTAAAAGACATTTTAAAATTCCCACATTAAAAAGTTCAGATATTTCACTGGCTTATTACGTTGCTAAACGTAAAAAGTTTTTCCCGGACGATCACTCACTTATAGTCTATATAGGAAAAGAATACAGCAAGTTAATTTTCCTCCAGGGCAGAAGACTTAAACATATTGGTACTACCCTGGATATCGGAACTCAAAACCTTCACACCTACGATGTGTATTTCTCCAAGATCTTGCTTGAGATGGAAAATGGCGGTATTTCCTCCCTTGATAATATTATTGTTTGCGGTGAGGATGATTCCGAAAACTTAATTCTATCATTTTACGGAACGTTTCCCGAAGCAAACGTTAGCCGCCTTGAATTTGATGATTTGGATCTTTCTTCCTTAAGTGCGGAAACAAGGGAAAAGTTTTCATCTTTCAGTATTCCCATAGCAGTTGCCTGCGATTATTTTGATGAACAGAAACAAGAACACAAGGGAATTAATATTCTACCCAAGTCTGTTAAGGAAGATCAAAAATTCTTCCAGTTCTCATGGCATGGTTATATAATATTACCCCTGTTGTTTGTTGCTGCTTTCCTTATAACACAGACAGTACTTAAGAATAACAGAGAGATGAGTGATCTTGAAGCAGAGATCACACAAAAGACAATTTTAATGAGACAAAACCAGGAAATATTAGGTAAGATTGCCGCGATCGAAGGTAAAATCAGTAGCTTTGATCAAACACAGGCAATCCTCGATTCGGCTACTGTCGGAACTGATATTTGGAATAAAGTCTTAACTCAGGTTTCAGATTTTTGCGGCCAGAAAAAAACCTTATGGCTATCCCGGCTTTCAAGAGCAGATGGTTCACAGGTTATTACCGAAGGATACTCACTACAGCGATATGACTTAACTGATTTTGCTTACTCAATTGAGAATGCAACCTTGAAGACAATGCTCTATGAAGAACTCAGAGAAAAAAGTGCATTCAAGTTTAATTTAAATTTTAATCTACCAAGTCATCCGAAGAAAAATGAATAAAAAAATCAGAAGTACTCTTGGCTTAGTTGCATTGCTTTTACTCATCCTGATAGTAGGTGGAGTTTACATATTTGTTTTTCAGGGTAAATCCATATCTGAGAAACGGGAAAAGCTGGACGAATTAAATGCAAATGCATACGATCCCGAAGAGTTAAACGCCAGATATCAAGGCCTGCTCAAGCGCTCTGCTGAGCTGGATTCGATACTCGCAAGCAGAAAATTTAATATTCCTCAAAATCTTTCTTCAATTAAATTTTTCAATTTTGTGAACGGTATCGTAACTAATTTCTCAGGGCTTACACATGTTAATGTTGAGTACATTGACCAGAAGCAGGATAAAGAATTTTTCTATTACGATTATAAGCTTTCCGGAGGCGGAACATACAATGAGGTTTATAAGCTTATTTATGCAATAGAACAAAGTAAGGAACTCAAAAAGGTCCATGCTCTGACATTAGGTAATTTAATCAGAACCGATCCGGAAGATATTCCACAATTCCTGGTAAGTTTTGAAATGACTGTGAGAATATATTTTTCCTCAGACAACAGATTTGCTCCCGCCGAGTTTAAAGAAAACAATCTTACTACTGGTCCGATTTATGATGCCTTCTATCCTTTAATAAGAAATGAAATTCCACCGAACATAGATGAATTGCTGGACGTTCAGGGAGCAAAATTACTGGCACTTATTCCCGAAGGTGCATTTATTGCTGATACAAAAGGCAATACATACCTTGTTTGGGAAGGCGAGCAGGTTTACCTGGGATATTTAACTAAAATAGACTATAACAATAGCTCCGTAAGCTTCATATTAAATAAAGGCGGGATAATTGAAAGAGTTACTCTTGAGTTAGTCCGCGAAGCTACAAACTAGTAAAGTAAACCGAGAGAATTAATATGAAAAAAATTGCAATCTTTTTGACTTTGTCTTTTCTACTTGTTCTGCAAGTATTTCCTCAAACTTACTGGGAGAGACAATTTAAAACTTATCAGAATCCTGATGAGCTGGTTACAATGTCTGAAACTTTGCCCTTCAACCAGGCAATTGAACTATTAAGCAAGGTTAGTGAAAGCACAACAGGAAGAAGAATTGTTTCAACTGTCGAAAGAACAGACCCAATTGGAATTGAAATAATTAATATGCCATATGATAAAGCTTTGCTGATTATTGTTCAGTATGCAAATTTGGAATTTGAAACCAAAGAAGATGTAATCGTTGTTAGAAAAAAAGATACAGTTGACTTTGACCGGACTGCTGAAACATATGCTTCAATCAATACACGCGAGGTAAAAATATCCGCAGTGTTTTTTGACTTGGATGTTCAAGAGGCCAGAAAAATTGGAATCGATTGGAAATTCCTGCTCTCAGGTTCAAAAACGAATATAGCCGGCTTGTTAAGAAGTGAAACAGAAAGAGTTCAAGGTACAGGCGGCGGTACTACCCAGCAAGGGTTGCCTCCGGATTTCAATCTCGGAGTCAATTCAGAATTCCAGGCTGGAGAATTCTTTGGTGAAGCAACTGCAGTTTTTAAATTTTTTGAAACCAATGGTATTGGGGAAATTATAGCCAGTCCTAATGTTACTGTAAGGGACAGAAATGAAGGAAGCATCCAGATTGGATCTGACTTTTCAATTCTTACAAAAGACTTTGCCGGCAACACAATTGAAAAATTCTACCCGACCGGTACAATAATTCATGTAACACCTTATATACATAACGAAGAAGGAATTGATTATATCCTGCTAAACATTATTGCTGAAAGAAGCACTTTCAACAGAACTGAAACCACAACCGAAATCAGAAAAACTAATGCGCAAACGCAGGTTCTTATGCTTGATGGTGAAGAGACAGTCATCGGCGGTTTATTTGTGAATGAAGAGGCAATCGTTCGAAACGGAATTCCATTTCTTAAAGATCTGCCCTGGTGGGTTTTTGGTATCAGGTATTTAACGGGAACTGATGAGACTATTACAAGAAAGAAAGAGCTTGTGATTTTACTAAAAGCAGATTTAGTGCCTACATTAAAGGAAAGACATGAAAATCCGAAGGCTGATCAAATACTTCAAAATGAAAGATCAAAAGGCAGAAGCGAAATCAGGTATCACATGTTTAATGAATATTCGGGGAACGAATAAACTGAAATGGAATCCATACTTATTGTTGATGATGATATAAATCTATGTACCGTTCTCAAAGAAGAATTAGCGGCAGTAGGTTATGAGACAGACTTTCTGATAGGGGGAGAGCAGGTATTAGATCATGTAAAAGAATCTGATGTTGACCTTGTTCTTCTCGATTTAAAAATGCCGGGGAAAGACGGTTTTGAAGTTCTTCGCGAACTTGAAGGATTCAAAACTAATTCACATCCAAAAGTAATTGTACTAACCGCTTACGCAGACGTAAAAAGCGCAATCGAATCTGCCAAAATGGGAGCTTCCGATTTTATCAGCAAACCTTATGATTTTGACGAATTGCTAATTACCATAAGGAAAGTCCTTCAGCGCGAAAACTAATCTTAGGAAACTATCATGAAGATTAGTCTAAGAATACTACTCATTAACTTTGTTATAGTTGTGCTAATAGTTGGCAGTGCAGCAATCGCATTTTATTCTATAATGTATAATGTGCTGGCTTCGCAGCAATCGCAACACCTGGTAAGATCAGCAAGTAATTTCATCTATGCCTACAGAACAGAAATTCTGGAAACCGAAGACGAGTTTTTATCCTTTTCCGCTGACGATGTCTCGCAATTCTTATCCGCCGAAAAAATTCAGAACAGCAAGATAGATTTTATAATAGAATCTGAAGATCATGATCTAAGCAATTTTAAAAGAATTGCAATAAGTAAAAATGTTTACGTTCCCGGCAAAAAATTCGGGTTGAAAGAATTTATTGAGTACAACCCGTTTGCACTTATTTTAGAATATAAGACTACAGATCGCGGCAGATATTTTTTCGGAAGAATTTTAACAAATGAATTATTAGATAAGCTTTCGCAAAAAATTAATTCGGATATTGCACTTATCTGGAAGGGCTCACCACTTGATTTATCCAATCAGGCCCAGAATCAACAGTATCTTTATACACTTACCAAGGCGAATGAATATTTGCAATCGAAGAAAAACTTTGAAATTTATTCAGAAGGAAATGAATCGAGCGATCTTCTTGCTACAATTTATAACCCGGGAACAGTTTCTGATCATCAGAATAACCTGTCCTTCCTCATTTTCACAACAATAGGAGGTGCGGGAGAACTTCGTTCAAACCTTAAGGATATGTTCATTATCATCGGTGTAGCAGGTGTGATGCTTTCTTTGATTCTAACATTTTTATTCACCGATAAACTTCGGAAACAATTAACTGAATTGAACAGGGCAACTGAAGAAACGCGTTCAGGGAATTTTAAAACTAAAATCAATATAAAGAGTAATGATGAAATCGGAAACCTGGGGCAGGCATTTAACAGGATGCTGGATGAGCTTGAAAAGAAAGAGAAAGCAAAGAATGAATACTCTGAATTCATTACTCTTATTAATCAAAACCCGTCATTAACTGAAATTTCTGATGCAGCATTAAAGAAAATAATTAATACAGGCGGGTTTATTATCGGTGCTCTTTACTCTGTTGACGATGATGAGCTTAATCTTATAAGTAATTACGGTGCCGATATTAAAGAAGGAAAGCGGAATCAGAGATTAGGATTTTATGACAGAGTGGTTCAGAATAAAGAAGCAATTGAAATTAATTCCGGTGAGAATCTGCCGATTGTATCTACAGGAATTATGGATCTGGAAATCAGGAACCTGCTGATTCTCCCCATCATTTATAATAATAAGGTCATTGCTATTCTTGAACTTGGCTCGATTAATAAGCCAAGCGAAGAGGTTAATGAGTATCTTTCAAAAATAAAAGAACAGCTTGCAATCGGGTTAACAAATTCAAAAGCATTGGTACAGCTTGAAAACTTTATTGACGAGCTGAAAAATCTTAATGAAGAATATCAAAAACAAAACCTTCAGATCAAAAAGCAAAATGAAGTCCTGGTGGAATTACATAACGAACTTAAAGAACAAGCCGGCGAGCTTGAAGTTCAAAAACTGAAGGCTGAAGAATCAACCAAAGTAAAATCCCAGTTTCTTGCAAGCATGTCTCATGAACTTCGCACCCCGATGAATTCAATTTTGGGATTGACAGAACTGATCCTGGAAAAAGCAGATATCACCGGCAAGAATAAAGAACGGCTTGAAGTGGTTCTGAGCAGCGGTAAACGGCTGATGAATCTGATCAATGACATTCTTGACCTGTCTAAAATTGAAGCCGGTAAAATGGAAGTCCGAAATGAAAATCTGCTAATCGAAGAGATGATTGAGGAAGTACAGAATTCTATAAATCCTCTTGTGGTAAAAAAAGGTATCGGCTTTCGAATAATCAGAAATACCAATACAAGAATTATGGTGAATACTGACAGGGGAAAAATTGTCCAGGTATTAATTAATCTTCTGGGCAATGCAGTTAAATTCACCGATGAAGGAGAAGTAAGATTAATCATTTCTGGTACGAAGGAGAAAATTAATTTTGATGTAAGCGATACCGGAATCGGAATTTCTGAGGAAGATCAAAAACTGATTTTTGAAGAATTCAGACAGATAGACGGCTCGACCACGAGAAAATACAGCGGAACAGGACTCGGACTGGCAATCTGCAAACGTCTTGTTGATTTATTAGGAGGGAGTATTTCCGTTCAAAGTAAATTGAGTGAGGGTTCTACTTTCAGTTTTACTTTGCCTCTCATTCCGGTTGAAGCTAAATCTGCTGAACTGAAACAAAAAATTGATGTCGAAACTCTTATAAAAAACCGTACTAATCCTATTCTTGTAATTGATGACGATGAGGAAGTAAGATATACGATCGGACAGTATCTTCAGTCGAAAGGTTACCAGGTTATTTTTGCTGAGGATGGTGACGAAGGAGTTAAACTAGCTAAAGAAAAACAACCGTTTGCAATTACTCTTGATGTAATGCTGCCGGGTAAAGACGGCTGGAGTGTACTTAAAGAACTAAAAGAAGATCCTGATACGAAAGACATCCCGGTAATATTGATATCAATTCTTGGTGAAAAGAATGTTGGATATGGGTTGGGGGCATTTGAATATTTTGTTAAACCGATTTCTGCAGATAGTTTGTTATCAGCTTTCTCCCGGCTGGAAAACCTTGCTAAAAAAAGAATTCAAAAAATTGTTATTGTGGATGACGATGAGCTTGAGTTTGAAAAATTCAGAAAAGAATTCAAAGATGAACAGGTTAGGATCGAATTCATTAAAGACAGTGAGTATGCATTTTCTAAAATAGCTGAAGTCCAGCCCGATCTGATAATTCTGGATTTGATGATGCCTAAGATCGATGGTGTTACTCTTTCGTATAAATTAAAATCAAATATTAAAACCAAACACATACCAATTTTTATAAGCACTGCTAAAGATTTAACTGAAGATGAGCGGAAATCCCTAAGCAACATAGTTGAAGAAATTGCTGTTAAATCAAAAGGCCATGCACTGGATGTCTTAAAAGTTGTGAGAGATAGAATCAGGCTCCAGGAAATTAATGAAGCATTAACTTATCCTGAGAGTGAAGTTGTAAATGAAAGCGAAGTTTCAGAAAATACAATGGTAAAAACCAAATCGGCTCAAGGCGGATATGTTGCAGAAGTCTTGATTGTCGATGATGACCCCGATACTTTATTTACTATTAACGAAATTGTTCAGGCCTGCAATTGTAAAACTATTCTTGCTAAAAATGGCTCAGAGTGTTTAAATGTTTTGCAAAACACTATTCCGGATTTAATCCTGCTTGATATTATGATGCCCGTCATGGATGGATTTCAGACAATCAGCAGGATCAGGGCAGATAAAAGATTAGCTGATATACCTGTTCTTGCAGTTACAGCCAGGGCGATGAAAGATGATAAGGATATAATTTTAAAACATGGATTCAACGATTACATTCCTAAACCCGTCAATTCTACCATAATCTCCTTTAAAATTGAACAGCAAATCTCCCAGCTGAAAACCAAATAGCATGAAAAGGATCCTTGTAATTGATGATCTGCCCGAGAATGTTTTCATGCTCCAGGACAGGCTTGAACACGAGGGCTTTCTTGTTTTCACAGCTTATGACGGTAAATCAGGAATAGAAAAAGCTGTAAAAGAATTGCCTGATTTAATATTGCTCGATGTTATGATGCCGGACATAACAGGGATAGAGGTGTGTAAAACATTAGTAAGTGATGAAGCGACAAAAGGCATTCCGATAATACTCGTAACTGCTAAATCCGGTGCGGAAGATACAAAAGAAGGACTGGAAGCAGGGGCTTTCGATTATATTAAAAAGCCTTTCAACAGGATTGAGCTGCTTGCAAGAGTACATTCAGCGCTGAAGCTATCCGATGCAAATAAATTGCTGCTGGAAGCTGAGAAGAAAAATACTTTTGTTGCAACTGTTGTAACAGCAAATCATAAAATCAAACAGCCGTTAACCTTGCTTAGCTTATCTTCAGCTGCACTAAAAAGAGAGCTGAGCAAAGAAATCATTTCGAAAGAAGCGGTATTGAACCGCATTAAATATATTGATATTGCTATAAAAGAAATTACAGACGTACTGAATCAGTTAAATTTAATCAGGGATCCTGTTCTATCCGATTATACCCAGGATATAAAAATGATAAAAGTTGAAGATAGATCAGCCTGAAACCGATTGACCCACTTCATATTCATCAATATGCCGGGTAAATAGTTTTGTCCGCATATATTTCTCAGTGATTCTCTAATAACCTGAACATTTCGGTAAAAGTTTTTGATGCCGGAATAAGTTCTTCTTAGTTATTGACGCTGATGTCTTTATAAAAATTTCGGTTGCCGGCTTGACTTTTACCCCCCCCCCCCTTTTTATTTTGCAATCAGCAATAGTTATTCCAATCAAACGAATAGGATTATACTTCGGAGTTCGAATGAAGAACAATTTACTTTCCAAAAGAATTTTTCCCGCTCGCTTTGCGAAGCAAGCAATCATTTTCACTTTATTAACTATTAATTTTATTTTTCCGCAGGTAGTTATTGAGGAACGGGTTGAGATTAACGGTTCACAATCTGAGAACAATCTCAAAAGGAATTCTGAAATTGTATATACAGATTCCGGCTTTATAATGTGGAAGAGCGGGCACTTACAAGTAAATTATAATTCACATGAAAGTTATTTGTACCATTATGATGGACCTATGCCGGATTATTCTTCACTTAATACTTATTTCTTAAAAGATAATTCAATGAAAATTGATTCTCTTCTGCCAAGGTTCCCATTGTTAACCGTTAACACATTAAATCTCTATAATTTTTGTAATTCAAGTTATATTGAAAGAACCAAATATTTTTATGATAGGCAAACACCCGGATTATTTGATTTAGGTTACGTAGAAGAAGGAGATACAGTTCAGTTTTCATATTATTCAGATATAGTTGGTTCTGGTACCCCTTACACCTATGTAATGAACTTTGAATATGAAATTTCTGAAGGCTGGGTTTTTGACGTTTATCAAGTTGATTCTTGTTTTCAAACTGGTGTTAATGGCTTAAGTATAGTGGTAAATATAGTAGGTGGACTGGATCATTTCGAAGTTACCATAGTTCCAGATACTCTTTCTGAGCAAGACACACTTGCATTTAGTGAAACAGCGAGATTATATATACAAGCAAAAGATTCTGAGAATAATGATATTGACCTTACGAGTGATACATTATTAACATTTAAAGTTGAAACGAACGAGAACTATGGAACATTTATAGATGCAAACGGCGATACGTTAAAAACTACTCCCGTAATATTGAATGACATTACTTATGGAGATGCAAATGAAGGATTAATTAAATTTGCTGCTGTGAAGGAAAATCCGGATTCATTTGTCACTTGCAGGGTTAAAGTATGTCTTCAGGAAGACACAACAAAGAACGGTGAACGGGAAGCAGTAGTTCTTGAGCAAACGTTGAAGATTGTAATTGTAGGAGACTATGTAATTGAACCAATAATTACAAGAAGAGGGTATGATCCTGAAGATGAAGAAGATACTTATCTCAACAATATTGGTGTAGAGAATAGAAAGCCATTTAGAGTAAAATTAACACGTGGGGATGTACTTGTACGAAATCATAGTATTAAATTAATGACAGATTATGTAGATGGCAGCGGTGGTCATGATCATGTAAATCCGCGGAGACCAGATTCAGCTTTTACATATCAAAGAACAATAAATGGAGATTTGACTACTATAAATGTTCCAACAGATAGAGCTAGAAAGCAAAATTACGGTAGCTTCTATTCATATAGTTCAGGAGAAACATTTAATGTAGATTCATTAAAAGGGATGATATATGAACGCTCAAGTCAAGATACAGTTACAAGATTTGAATATGTTGCTTCAATTTGGGGTGATCAAATGAAAATTTATTTGAGATCCTTGGAAAATAGTTCATTGAATAAGGATTCAGTTGTTATAACTGAAAGAATAGCCGATTTAGAAGAATTGTTGGACGGTGAAAGCTATGATCTTATTGGAGGAACTATTAATCATACTATTGAACACAATCATTTTGGTGCTGCAGATGTAATACAAGATATTGTTCAGATAGCTAACGACTGGCATAATGAGTTTCCCAATGAATTGATATTACAAATCAATGATATAAGCTTACCAAACGGAGGTAAATTTGATCACAGTAGTTTGAGTCCGTGGAGGGGACCTCATGCTGATCATAGAGAAGGTAGAGATATAGATATTAGAACAGATTTATATTTCTATAATATCCAAGGACAGTTGCAACACAGAATAGGCGTTCCAGTTAGATATCCGAGAGACGAACCTTTCAATACTCCAGGCGGAGGACTAAATCCCAATAGTACTTTAGTTTATGATCTCGATTTCGAAAGGATCTGTAGGACGAATAACGGTAGAGCTCGTATACATAATGATAATACAACTAACGAGCACTATCATATTGACTTTGATAATTAGAAAGGAATTAAAAAATGAAATTATTATTTGCAATTACGTTCCTTGTGTATAGTTTGCAATTAGCTGCACAAGTTGAGCCAAGTATAACTTTTGATCCTGAAACGGGGAATTACATTATCGAATATATGGGTGAAGATAGCCTCGTTCAAGAAATATTTGAACCTTCTACAAAAATAGACCCGTTTGTAAATGCTAAGGTAATTAAAGATATGGACTCTAATTATTTCATATACCAATATGAAATAATGAACGGTGAATCAAGTATACAAAGATTACAAGATTTTGATCTAGAATTATTCTCGTCAATTACTGAAATAACCAGCCCGGATGAATTTTGGAAAACCAGTTACTACTCTTTTGTTCCTGTTTTTGGCTGGTATAATTCTAAAGGTGAAGGAGGTTTAGCTCATCCGTTAAACGGAATCGCTCCAGACTCATCTGAAGATGGTTTTTCATTTATGAGCACCGGTTTACCTGCTATAAGTAAGGTATTTTTTTCTGGTAATACTACGATTCATTTATCATTTCCAGACGAACCACCTGGTGAAGTAAGCGAGTTGTTAAAACCACTTGATAAATTTCCAAACAATACAGTTGTTAGAAAGACAATTGGTCCGAAGGATCCACCAGATCCACTTATTCCTTTAGATTTCTTAGATACTTTATTAAACTACAACCAGCGTTCATTACAACTCGGCTGGATAACAAACCAAGCCACGGCAGATAAATACGACAGCTTATTTGCCACAGCAAAAACTCTGCTCGAAGGAAACCATATTCCCTGGGTGGAAAGCACATTGCAAACAGTTCTTGAAGAATGCGATGAAGACAGTTCAGGAAATATAACAAGCGAGGCTTATGCTCTCTTAAGATTTAACACAGAATATTTATTAGAAAATCTTCCGGAAGTAATTCCGCCGGAGTTAAACTCAATTTCTCCCGGGTTAACTTTAATGCCGGAGTTAGCAGCCAACGTTTTATATAGTCCTGAATTTGATTTTACTCTTACTTTAACGGGAGGTTTTTTTACGGATTCATCAGTTATTTATTTTAACAACGAGATTGTACCAACAACTTTTGTCTCAGATTCAATAGTTACCTGTCAAATTATTGCCGATTATATAACAACAACAGGAGCTTATCCGGCTTGGGTAAGTAATTATGGTTCTAATTCAGATACTTTATTTCTTACCGCTGTCGATAGCTTACCGGAATATGTAACCCCGGTAGTTAATTGTGTGCAAGACAATGGAGAGGGTAATTATACTGCCTATCTTGGTTACATTAATAATAACAGTACTTCTGTTCATATACCTTATGGAGAAAAAAATATGTTTTGGCCCTGTTCTTTTGAGTATCTAATAAACAGAGGTCAACCGAATATTTACCTTCCTGGTGAGCATACTAATGTATTTACTATAGATTTTACGTACAGCTCTCCTTGTGACGATTTTTACAAATGGATATTAGATAGAGAAAGTGTGGATGCAGCAAATAGCCGCGCACCAGAATGTCCATAAATTTGAAATGGTTGATGCCTGCCCGCAGACAGGGAAGAAGGTTAGCAGCATTTTAACAATAGAACAATTAAAGAGATTAAAATGAAAACAGTAATAATAATAATGGTGGTACTTATCACGACAGTATCATTTACTCAAAATATTTATGACCTGCAGCCCGGAACAAAGGGCAATGAGATAAAGTTATCAGTTGTGAATCTATCTGAATTAAATCCAGCAACGAATGTAAACGTGGTTCTCACAAGAAAATCTTCATCACTTACATTCAGCAAAGAAACAGAAACAATAGAGTTGATAGAGGCAAAGTCAGAGGCTGAGGCAGCATTTACCTTTGATGTAAACCGGAATACACCCATAAACCGAAAAGACACGATAGATTTTATGATAACCAGTTCAGATGGAATAATGATGATAATGACTTTCATATTCAGTTACACAGGGCCGAAAGAATTTAAGCTTGAGCAGAACTTCCCCAATCCATTCAATCCCACAACAACAATTCAGTATCAGCTTCCAACAGACAGCAAGATAACACTGAAGGTTTATGATATTTTGGGAAGCGAAGTAATTACATTAGTAAATGAAGAACAGGAAGCCGGATATAAAGAAATAAAATTTAATGCGGGGAACATTGCAAGTGGAATTTACATTTACAGATTGCATTCCGGAGATTTTGTCTCAGTCAAAAAGATGATGGTAGTGAAATGAAATTTAAATTACGATTAGATCAAATAAACTTTTGAATAGTTGCAAGCATGGTTTCAAATTCATAAGGCTTCTGCAGCCTGCTATTAATCTTATACTTGTCAAGGTTCAGCTCGTCATCAAGCTTCATGCTTCCTGAAGAAAGTATGATGGGCATTTCAAATTTCAGATTTCTTATTTCTGCTATTGTATCGAGACCGGTTTTCCCCGGCATATTATAATCAATTATAGCAAGATCAACTTTTATTTCTTCCGTTAAAAGTTTAATTGCTTCATCACCCGACGAGACTTTAATTACATTATAACCGGTTGATTCCAAAAGTTCAGATAAAAGCTCGCTCAGCATCGGTTCATCATCTGCAAGCAAAATAATTTTATTAGCGGCTTGTGCTTTTTTAACTTTGAGCGGCTCATATGATGGTATGAAAACATCGAATGTCGTTCCCAAATTTTCTTTGCTGGAAACATCTATATGACCGTTGTGAGCTTTAATGATTCCATAGGTAACATAAAGCCCCAGTCCCGAGCCGGAGTCTTTGAGTTTTGTTGAAAAGTAAGGATCAAATATTTTCTGAAGATCTCCTTCCTTAATACCCGATCCGTCATCCTTCACTGAGAAGCAAACATAATTTCCTTCCTGCAGAAGCGGATAATTTACCCGGTTGCTTTTATCAATCGTTATATTTTTTGCGGAAAGCTGGATCATGCCTTTTTCATTTGTGGCTTCCTTTGCATTTACACAGAGATTTAGAAGAACCTGGTATATTTCAGTTCCGTTACCCAGAATGTCGTAAAGCGTTTGATCGATGTCGCTTATAAAATTAATTGTCCCGGGAAAAGTCTGAGTGATTACTTTTGATATTTCACCTAGTAATTTATTTGGCTTTACGAGTTCTTTTCTTTTGGGTGTCGGTTTTCCGAAAGACAATAATCCCTTGGTAAGATCTTTTGCGCGGATTGAACAATTCTCGATATTATCAATCAGCCTGTCAATTCCTTCAGAAGTTTCAACTCTTTTGCGAAGAAGGTTTACACTTCCGAAAATGCTCGACAAAAGATTGCTGAAATCATGTGCCATACCGCTTGAAAGTTTGCCGATAGTTTCTAGTTTTTGTGCTTGCAGAAGTCTGCTTTCCAGAGCTGTGTTTAATTCTCTTGTACGTATGCTGCTGATTGCATATGACAACAAAGTTGCCAGTTGTTCAAGCTGACTTGTTTCAAGGGCATTGAACCCGCCCGATTTTTTTCCTACTAAAATAGATGCAAGCAGTGACTGGTCAAAAAATGCCGGCAATATTAATAATGATTCACAGCCGAATGCGTGAGTCAAATTATATCCAATATTCGTGTTTTTATTTATGGCAACAAGCGGGCGGCGGTTTAATTCAAGCCATTTGGAGATAAAGATAAAATCGGAACGTATTATTTTTTTCACTTCGTCCGGGTTGCTAATGTTAGTTTCCGGATCGAAGAAATAAAAATCAAATTTATTATTGTCATTATGAAAAATGACTAATCCGAACTCGCTTTTGCTTGCAGTAACACATCTTAATATTATTTCATCGGTAATGACATCTAGCGAATTCTCTTTTACTAACAATACCAGTATTTCCCGCAAGACATTCTGGAATGAAATATTTTCCTTTAACTGTTCCGTATCGGATTTATAATTGATATCAATATTTTTTTCTTCGTCAAGTTCAATAAGGTATCCAGTTAATTTCCTTTTTGCTTTTTTAGAAAATAAAGGGGAAACAATTAATTTTTTATCAGAATTCAGAATAGTATAAACAAAAGGATTTTTTGAATTGGAAATTTCAGAGTGAATAGCTTCTTCTAATTTGAAAAGAACAGGAACAGATACGCCCTTTATTCTACCTTCTCCGACTGCCTTTTTAAATTTTTGATTGAACCAGACTATTTTTAATTTTTCATCCGAGATAGCAATAGCGGCACTGTGAATTCCTAACAGGTCTTCAGCTGCATAGTTCGCTATTATGTTGCCGGACATTTTATAGTGGTTTTAATTCGTACTTTTTAATCTTTGTGTAAAGTGTTTTAGGGCTAATTCCAAGCTGGTTTGCGGTTTGTGTTCGATCCCATCTGTTTTTGTCGAGCACTTTCTGAATGTGCCATTTTTCAAGTTCTTCCATACTCAGAATTTCTTCTGTTTGCTCCAATTCGGAAAATGATTTTGACTGTGGCTGGTATGAGCGCGGAAGGTTTAAATCCTCCGGACCAATATGATCTCCCTCTGCAAAAATAATTGCTCTTTCAATAATATGATCCAGCTCTCTGATATTACCGGTAAAATTATAATTCAGTAAAATATCTTCGGATTCTTGCGATAAACTTTTAGGCGCCCTGATGGGAGATTTTTCTTTGAGAAAATAATTTGCAAGTAGAAGAATATCTTCTTTTCTATCTCTTAAAGGTGGAATGGTGAGAGTTATAACATTTAATCTGAAAAGAAGATCCTTCCGGAAATTTTTAACCTCTGACTCTTCAAGAAGATTTCTGTTAGAAGCGCCGATTACTCTTACATTCGAAGTTAAATTGGTAACGCCACCGATCCTTCTGTATTCTCCGTTTTCCAGAAAGCGTAATAATTTTGGCTGAAGGGTTAAACTAAGCTCACCGATTTCATCTAAAAATAAAGATCCACCATGAGCTATTTCAACCAATCCCTGCTTTGAATTTTTAGCATCTGTAAAAGCTCCTTTTTCATGACCGAACAATTCGCTTTCAATGAGCTGATCCGGAAGCGAGGCGCAATTTATCACAACGAACGGTTTATCTTTTCGTGCAGAATGTTTATGAATATACTCGGCAAATAATTCTTTACCAGTTCCGGTTTCACCCTCTATTAATATATTAGAATCAGACATTGCAGCTTTATTAGCCAGTGTCAAAACTCTTTGTAACTGTGGGCTATTACCTATAATTGTATCCGAACTTTTCTTACTGATTTCCTTGGTTAATAATTCTGTTTTTACTAACAATTCTTTGTGCTCGAGAGCCCGGTTAATTGTAATCAGCAATTGTTCAAAATCATACGGCTTTGTTATAAAATCATATGCACCTGCTTTTATGCAATCGATTGCCTTACGCATTTCCCCTTGACCGGAGAGAATAATTATTTGCAGGGATGAAGTATAATCTGTAATGAATTTAAGAACCTCTTCGCCTGAAACTTCTTTCATATCTAAATCTAACAGCAGCACATCGTAATTAGCAGTCTTCACTGCTTCGATAGCATACTTGCCGTCGTAAACGGTGTCTACTAAAAAACCCTCCTCAAGTAGTTGTTCCTTTAACAGGTAACAAAAAGTTTCATCGTCATCACAGACTAAAATTTTGGAATTTTTTGTTGTCATATTTTCCGGCACCAGATTGTTGAATTGAAAAAGCTTTAATTTGGAATAATTTTCTTACTTCTTTATATTTGTGCTCTTTATTTTTAAGGGCGCGTAGCTCAGTGGTAGAGCATCTGCCTTTTAAGCAGAGGGTCGGTGGTTCGATACCACCCGCGCTCACTCTATCTTCTTCTTTTATAAGAAGTTACTGAAAGAGTGTAATTTTTTTTGCACACCGCTTTTCTTCTGAATTTCCAAATTCTCTGTGGTTAATAATAATACATTAATGTAAAATTTACAAGTTTATTGTTTTTTTGAATTAATCCATTATTTTCTCATTTTTTCTCTTAAAATCAAGGGTTATATTGGCATGGATTTTAGTAATTATGACGGCAGAATACACAATTTAATTTGAGAATTAATTTTGGGCGAAATAGTTTTTTGGACTATAGTCAGAATCGCTGTAACCATACCTGGTCTGTGGATTTTAAGATTTCATGTTGATGAAAAATTGTGGTGGATGATAAGCATTGCCGCGATCTATGTTCTTATAATTCATCCTGCATTTGTTGGTTACAGGTGGTTTGAGGAAAGAAATAAAAATGTTATTAATGCAACACTTTGTTCAAGCTGCAAACATTTTAATGCCTCAGCAGTGCTGTGTATGAAGTACGACAAGCACCCAACGGAAAATTATATTCCCTGTGAAGGAGAAGAATGGGAGCCGAAAACATAAAAGTGGAATTGTATTAATTATAAAACAAGGTTAAACTAAATGAAAATCGGAATTATGAAAAAAATATTTTTCTTCTTGTTTATATCAGCATGTTTTATCATACTATCTTGTAATGTTGAAGAGATTATAAGTGATTTAGATGATCCGAAAATAACCGCAAAAGAAAAGCTTTCAGAAATAATTAACGAGGCGAAAGTTGATTTTGTCGTCGACGCAGAACTCGCATCAATTTATGGATTAAATGTTGACACAAATGGAGAGGTTAATCTACAGAGCCTTGGAAATGCTTTTGTGTATGTTGTGCAGTCAGATTTTCTCCAGGCGAATGAATTTTACGTTCCGGTTTTTAATTCTTCACCAGTGAGATCGCCAATTAATTTCAACAGCATCTTAATCTTTATAAAGGATTCAACGGCAAAAAATATTCTTACCTTTGCGTTTGGAAAGCTTTCAACATTGAATATTGATCCATCGCTTGCTTATGACGACAGTCCGGCAGCCTTAAATCAGTTATTGACAAGGAGTGATGTTTCTGCATTCAGAACAATATTCCCAAACTCTAAAATTGACATGATGTTACTTCCAGGCAAATCGATTGACAGCTTGAGTGTAATTAATTCCGCGGACTGGGTTGTGAATTTTTACTCTGAAAACACATCGCTGGTTTTATGGATTAATTCTGCCAGGGATACTGTTATTAATTTATCTGAATTATAGATTCATCATTCAAATTAAAATCCTGTCCTAATTAATTATTTCAATACTTCCTTCCTCCGGTATTTTGATTTTGTAAGTAATCTTTGTGCTGTTATTTAAATAATTATCTCTTAACCAGGGATTATACATTTTCAGGATTTTATAATTCATTCCTAATGATTCAGCATATTCAGCAATGTCGGATACAGAACTATCAAGAATTATTTCTTTAAATTTTAACGGATCATAAAGTTCATTCTTCTTTATATCGAAACCATAGAGATCAGGGTTTTGCATTATATACTTAAGCGAAATTATCCTTCCTAAATACCTGCTTGTTTCTATGTTCAGCATAAGGTTGTAATAATTATCGGTTTTCTGCCTCTCAACTTGATTCTGAGTTCCGTTTGTTCCCATATTGTATGAGGCAGCAGCCATTGTCCAGCTTCCGAACTGAGCATACGATTCTTTTAAATATTTGCAGGCTGCTTCAGTTGATTTTTCCACGTGATATCTTTCATCTACAAGATCATTAATTTCAAGTTCATATTTAATGCCTGTCTCCTTTAAGAATTGCCAGAAGCCAGTTGCACCCGCAGGTGAAATCACATTTTCCATATTGCTTTCAGCAACCATAAGGTATTTAAAGTCATCGGGGATGCTATTTTTTTTCAGGATTGGCTCTATAACAGGAAACCATCTGTTCGCTCGCTTAATTGCGAAGATCGTATATGAATGAAAATAAGTATGAACGATAAATTCTCTCTCCATTCTTTCATAGACTTCATAATCCTCCAGCGGTACTTTTTCTCCGGCAAATTCAAGGTTGCCGGGCATTCTTGGAGAAATAATTTTATAATCCTGTGGAAAATTTTCGGCAGCACCTTTCTCAGAAAAGTAGAGAATCGATAAAACATAAATCGCCCCCAGTGTTGAAATTACACCAAGAAGAAAAAAATATACCAGCGGATGATTATTTTTAATTTTCATTTTATTACCCTCAAATTGATGTGCGATTATAAATAAAATATTTTGTAACTGAAAGTCAAATGATATTTCTCCGGCATTAGTTCAATTCAATTTGTAAATTACCTCAGCTTTAAAAAAATATTGATCATGGAAATAAAACCTAACAAACAGTACAATCCCAAAATGCATTCTGAAGAACATATTTTAA
>DATDOL010000134.1:0-8102 GCA_035293265.1 Ignavibacteriaceae bacterium
GTTGCCGGAACCAATCCAGAGAAGAATCAGGCATATAAAAGCAATTGCAAAAAGAGCCGTGTATGAAAGTCTTGTCCGCTCAAAAGGTCCTGTGCATTTAAACTTTCCTTTCAGGAAACCGTTTGAGCCGGATGAATTTACAGATGAAGTTGATAGTGAAGTAATTAACGCAGCCGAGCTTGTTTTGCCTGATAAAAAAGATTTATATAAAGAGAACGGTAAAAATATCGTCTCCGAAAAATGGTTCAAAGAAATTGCAGATTATCTTATCAAGTTTAAAAAGGGATTAGTAATCGCAGGACCTGAAAATTATAATGAATCATTTCACTTTAACTGTGAGAAACTTGCATCGATACTGGGTTATCCTGTACTTGCCGACGGTGCTTCGCAACTACGGTTTGGTAAACATAATAAGCAAAATATTCTTTTCAGCTTTGAAGGCTTCTTAAGATCAGATTCTTTCAGCCAAATATATAAGCCCGAAATTATCTTACAATTCGGAAGGACAATTACATCCAAAGCTTTGGGACTTTATTTCGAAAAATGTTCAGCAATCAGGTTTATGGTTAATGAGTACGGCGATTGGTTTGATCCTGCAAACAGAGCAAATGCAGCTTTTGCCTGTAAACCTTATCTTTTCTGCGAAAAAATGATTGAATATCTTCATTCAAAAAAAATAAACAGAAGCTCGGGAAGCTGGATTAAAACAATAAAAAAACTCGATGAAAAATCGTTAGAAGTAAAAAATAAGGTTATAACTAATTCCGGGTTTCCAAATGAATGCAGAATAATTGAAGAGTTGGTGAACATCCTGCCCGATAAATCTCAATTAATGATTTCCAACAGCATGCCGATCAGAGATTTCGATTACTTTGCGCCCGTCACCAAAAAAAATATAAACGTCTTTAATAACCGTGGTGCAAGTGGAATTGACGGCATCACTTCCACCGCACTTGGACTGGCTGCTTTGGAAAAGAAACCTACAATTTTATTAACCGGTGATTCTGCTTTTTACTACGATCTTAACGCACTTCTTGCAGCAAAAAAGTATAAAATTCCTTTGATCATTGTTTTGATAAATAACAATGGCGGAGGAATTTTTGAAGTCTTGCCTATCTCAAAATACGGGAAAGTTTTTAAGGAATATTTCGTGGCTCCACATAACCTGGACTTTTCTCCTTTTGTAAAAGCTTTCGGGGGTAATTACTCTCTTGTTAAAAGCTGGGAAAATTTTAAAATTGAATTTAAGAAAGCATTAAAAGCAAAAGAATTTTCCGTTTTAGAAATTAAGACAAACGCTGCCGATTCACTTAAGCTAAGACAGGCTTACTGGAATGAAGCGAATGCTAACCTTCAAGGTTAGCACAGTGTTGGCGGCATTCTAACCTTGAAGGTTCTCAAAAATGATTTTCGAGCTCGCAGGTTTAAAATTAAACGTTGAATTTTTTCATACAGTTGAGAATGACAAACCTCCCCTCCTGTTCCTTCATGGTTTTACAGGTTCATCTGAAGATTGGAAACCGATTGTACCTCATATTGATAAAAACTTTTCCACAATCGGAATCGATATAATAGGTCACGGTAAAAGTGATTCTCCACAAAGTGAAGAGCTTTACACTGCTGAATCTATTTCAAACCAAATAAGCAGCGTTATTGAACTTACGGTAAAAGGGAAAGTTATCCCGGTAGGGTATTCAATGGGTGGAAGAGCTGCTTTAAACTTTTCTTTCCGGTATCCTGAAAAAATCGCCGGGCTTATTCTTGAAAGCACGACGCCGGGAATAAAAAATGAAAAGCTTCGTGATGAAAGAATTAAAAGTGATGATGAGATTATTGAATTCATAAAGACTCATACAGTCAAAGAATTTGTAGCTTACTGGGTGAACAAGGAAATATTTGATACTCAAAGAAGATTTTCGGAAGAGAAAAGAAAATACATTAAAGAATCAAAATTGCGTAACAACCCGGATGGCTTAGCAAATTCTCTCCAAGGATTCGGTACAGGAAAAATGCCCCCCTTGTTTGAACATCTTAAAGACATTAAATGTAAAACTTTGCTTATTACAGGGGAACTTGATTCTAAATTCACGAACATCAACAGTGAAATTGTCGGCTTATTCCCAAAGGCTGAACATAAAATAATTAAAAATGCCGGGCACAATACACATCTTGAGGAGCCGGAGAAGTTTATTGGGGAGGTGAATCAGTTTCTTAATTCATAAGCTGATGAAATCTTTCACAAATGACACATTCTTATTTCATGGTAGTTATTTAGCTTCTATTTTTTGATAAAAGCAGCATAATATTTATATTTTTTGAACCGATATAATAATTATATTAATAGTTCAATTAATGCCGAATAAATGCAGCAAATGAGTATAGAATTACACTTTAATAATCAAAAACATGACGTTTCAGCAGGTTCTTTGCTGCACGAGTATGCTGAATCTTTTGGAATTCATGTTCCTACTTCCTGCAACAGGCAAGGCAAATGCAAGGAATGTTTAGTAGAAGTTACGGAAGGAATGGAATACCTTTCTGAACCAGTTCAGAAGGAAGCTCATTTAAAATCATCCACTGTTTCCGGGAAAAATAATTTCCGGCTCTCCTGTCGCACAAGGATTATTGCCGATTCGGGTATAATCAGATGCAATACGATGCACCGCGGTGAAATGAGAATTGAAACTAAAGCTCTTCAGCTTCCTGCATTCAATCATAACTTAAAACTTGATCCGACAATTACTCGCAACAATAAAAGTATTTTATTAGATGGAGTTGAAATTGACCGCGCAGACGGACCAATTCATGGACTTGCTCTCGATCTTGGAACAACAACAATTGTTCTTCGGCTTTTAGATCTTGAAACAGGCGAGATCGTTGCAACCACTTCATTTGAGAATCCGCAAAGATTCGGCGGCTCAGAAGTTATGTCACGAATTCACTACGACACTGTAAACAAAGGTAAATTACTTCAAAGAACACTCGCAGGATATTTAACTCATGCAATAGAAGATTTTCCGGTTGATCCCAAAAGCATTTATGAAATGGTAGTTGCCGGCAATTCAACGATGCGCGATCTTTTCTTTCGCCTTAATGTTTATTCGATAGGGCAAAATCCTTACCGATCGATAACTGAAATTGAAAAATCCAACGGCAATAGAATAACCACAAGCCTTTCTGAGTCCCCAAAAAGACTACTGCTTCCTATTCACCCTAAAGCGCGTGTTTACGGATTGCCGATAATCAGCGGACACGTTGGAGCTGATGCAGCAGCTTGTATGCTTGCTGTTAATATAGCAAATGAAGATCGCCTGGTTGCAATAATGGATATCGGAACAAACACAGAATTAATCCTCGGCAACAAACACAAAATACTGGCTGCTTCATGTCCAGCTGGTCCTGCTTTTGAAGGAGGAAATATCACATTCGGTATGCCGGGATTGCCGGGTGCAATTGAAAAAGTAAGAACAAATCCTGATAGTTCAGTTTCAATTAAAGTGATAGGCGAAACGATACCTGAAGGAATTTGCGGCTCCGGTCTAATCGATCTCCTGAGTGAACTGCTAAAAAATGAAATGATGAATTATTTAGGACGTTTCAATAATAATGAAGACCGGGCAATTGTTTATTCAGATAAAGACTCTCAAATTTTTATTTCGGAAAAAGATATTAATGAACTTGCCCAGGCAAAAGGAGCTAATGTTGCGGGACTTCATACTGTTTTTAATAAATACGGAATTCAATTTGAAGATGTGGATGTTTTTTATCTCGCCGGAGGATTCGGGCGTCATCTTAATATTGAATCGGCAAAAAGGATTGGTCTGATACCTAATATCGATAATTCAAAAATAATCCAGGTAGGTAATGCTGCAATAGAGGGCGCCAGTATTGCGCTGTTGTCAAAAACAAAACGAACCGAGCTTGAAAGCTTGGTTGAAAAAGTTACTCACTGCCGTCTTGAAACCGATCCTTCATTCTTCGATTATTTTGTTGAAGGATGTCAGTTTAGCCCCGTTGAATCTTTAAGTAAAATAGTTTAAAGATCGTAATGAATGAACTAATTGATACTAAACCTGATATCAATGTAAAGGAGACAGAATACAAACGCCTGTTAGGGTATCCGTCCGATTTTGAACTTGAAGGTAGGTCACGCGAACTGGCTGATTGGGCAAGGCAATGGTATAGCAAAAACGGGAAACCGTGGATTTATGCAGTTCAGACGGACAAGATCGGTACCTCAAATGAAAATCTTACTATCTGTAATGTCGAATTAACATCAAAGATACTTCGCAACCAATTTGCAGAAGCCGGAACTCACAGCGCTATGCTTGCTTTAGTAAGCGCCGGTAAAGAGTGTGAAGAAAAAGCTCATCAACTCTGGCTTGAAGGAAAACCGGATGAATATTTTTTCCTCGAAGTCTATGGTTCAGCAGTTGTTGAACATCTTGTTACCACAACGGGATTTCGCTTTTGTGATTGGGCTGAGAAGAATGATATGACTGTTCTGCCGCATTATAGTCCGGGTTATCCCGGGTGGAAGGTAGAAGACCAGGAAAAGATTTTGCAGTTAATCCTACAAAATAAAACTCGTGATCTGCCGGGAAAAATTCATTTGTTTGAAACCGGCATGCTCAAGCCGAAAAAATCAATGCTGGCTCTCTTTGGAATTACAAAGCAGGTAAACAAGGTTAGGAATCTAAGGGAATTGATTCCTTGTGAAAGTTGTTCTTTATCATCCTGTCAATACAGGAGAATACCATACAAAAATCCGCGAAGACAAATTGAAGATATTCGCCGGTTACAATTCAGCAACAATGAACCTTTAAACGGAAAAGCAGTTGGTAAATCTGTTCTCACTCAGGACGCAAAATATTCAGTCAGTCAAAAAACTCTTCAGAAGTGGTCAGGAGAAAGACTTCAATTAAATATTTTAAATGATAGTTCTATTGAAGCTAAGTTCCGGTATGAAGGTATAACCTGTTCAAACATGGGCAGAAAGCTGGAATTCGATTACAACATCAAATTAGGTTCTCAAACAGGCGGCTATAAGATTACCGGGCTTTACTGCAATCCTTCGAAGGGGGACGACGGATATAAATATATGTGCGAATATATAAAAGATCCGGAAACGTTCTTGAATAATATCGAAAATGAAAAACCCTTATTTGGCAGACCTTTTAATGATGTTCTGAATTGGGAGCGTCAGTTTAGCCCTGAAGGTTGTTACTGCAATTCAGAAAGCAGAAATCATAAATGGGGTTTGGCTTTTGAGGTTCTTCACTATACATTGGCACAGCGTGAAAATAAATCATTGAAAAAAACTGCTTAGAACTAGGAGAATAAACTGTGATAAAAATATGCGACTTAGACCAAACAGCAAAAGAAAAACTTCCTCCGGCATTTACCGATAAATCCGGTATTGGAGTTCATTACACCGATGCAATTATTAAGCCGATGAATAAAACACTTGAAGACGGAACGCGGATAGCATGTAAACGAAAAGGTCTGAAAATTATGTTGGTTGTCGGAACAAAAAAAGGTGAAGGTTTAATGAGAAGACTTGATGTAAGCAAAGATCCTGTTGTAATGCTTGAGTCGGCATTACAGGAAGCATCAAAGGTTGCAGACGTAGAATTAAAAATTACTGATAGTGAAATATTAATTTCACCTTAACTAAATGTCATTCCAGTGAACCTGCCTGTCGGCAGACAGGAACGGGAATCCGATAAAAATAAAGATTCCCTCTTTCGAGGGAATGACAATAGCCAATCACTTTAAGGAAAATATATGAGACCTGAGCAATGGGAAATTTTTAAAAAGGCTGCACGGATGGAAAAGCTCGGTAAAATTCCGATGGCTTTGATTATTGACAGCCCATGGATACCCGGTTATCTCGGCATCAATCACATGGATTATTATCTCGATCCTGAGTTGTGGTTTCAATCAAATCTTAAAATACATAAGGAATATCCTGATATAATTTTTATTCCATCATGGTGGATGGAATACGGGATGGCTGCTGAGCCTTCGGCACTCGGTACAAAAATTAAATTCTGGCATGATAATACTCCGAGCGAATACCATACGCTTTATCATCTTGAAGACATTGACAATTTCCCTGAGTATGAAGTTGAGTACGATGCTTTTATGGCTATGACTTTGCACAGGATAAAAATGCACAAGCAGCGAATATTAGATAATGGTTATATTTTGCCGATTGTTACTTCTCGCGGTCCGCTTTGCACAGCAGGCTTCGTAAGAAGCACTACAGATTTTATGATTGATCTTGTTGAAAACCCCGAGTACTCTCATAAATTAATTAATCTTTGCACAAATCTTATTATTGACTGGCTGAAGGCTCAGGCAAAGATTATGGGAGATACAGTTGAAGGCATTTTTATTTTAGATGACATCGTCGGATTTATTAACGAAGAACATTATATGGAATTTGCTCATCCTTATTTGAAAAAAATCTGTGATGCATTTCCAAAGGACTGGGTAAAGATTTATCATAACGATGCTGATATAAACGCCTGTGTAGATCATCTCCCAGATTGCGGGTTCAATGTGCTGAACTGGGGAAAACAGACAGATATTTCAGAAGTAAAAAGTCGAATTGGTGACAGGATGTGTTTGATGGGTAATGTTAATCCGTTGGAGATTGGCGTCCGCGGAACTCCCGCGGAAGTATTTGATGCTACGCTGGACGTTCTCGAAAAAAGCGGCGGTGAAGGAATTATACTTTCAGTTGGCGGAGGTACAAGTCCGGGAATGCCGCGTGAAAATATTCTTGCAATGCAGAAAGCGTTAGAAGAATTTAATGCTAAACGATAACACAAATTTATTTCGGATTTTGGAATTTACGATTTCGGATTTAATAAGTACGTTTATTATTTAACGACCAATGACGATTGACCAATTACTAATGACTTACAATATCATGCAGCCATGCATTCAAGCTGTTGATTTGTGTATGCTGGCAACTAAACTCAGAAGCTAATATAAAAACATATTAAAAGAGGAATAATTCATGCCCGATTATGCTTTAATGAATCAATACCTTTATGAGGGAAAAGCAAAAGAAGTTGAACAAATGACAAAGGATGCTTTGGCTGAAGGACGAACTGTTCAGGAGGTTCTGAATGAAGGACTAATTGCAGGAATGAGTGTAGTTGGAGAAGATTTTAAATATAATATCCTTTATGTCCCCGAAGTTTTAATTGCAGCCCGTGCAATGAAAGCAGGAATGGCAGTTCTGAAACCCCTGCTCTCTGCAAAAGATTCTAATGTTGAGCCTAAAGGAGTTCTGCTTATGGGTACAGTTCGTGGCGATCTACACGACATTGGTAAGAATTTAGTGTGTATGATGGCTGAAGGAGCGGGCTTTGAAGTTCACGATATCGGTGTTGATCAAAGCTTAGAAAAATTTCATGCTGCCGCTGAACTATACAAAGCTAATATAGTCGGTATGAGCGCATTATTAACAACAACGATGACATACATGAAAACCGTTATTGACGGCTTTAAGGAAAAGGGTTTAGTCGAAACTAAAATGGCAATAGGCGGCGCACCTGTAAGCCAGATGTTTGCAGATGAAATAGGTGCCGATGGTTATGGATCCGATGCAAGCAGTGCTGTTGATTTGTTTTTAAAATTAGTGGATAAGAAATAAGCTTTTAGAATTCCAAATTAAATAACATTTGAAACTCCAATTGACAAATAACAATTCACAAATAAATCATAAAAATCAATTCTCAATAATTGAATCATTATTGGAATTTTGAATTTGTTTAATTAGTGCTTATTGGAATTTTGTTATTTGTTATTTGAGATTAATTGTTTATAACATAGTTTATTCAGAAAGTTAATATGGCACTATTTCAGATTCTTTACTGGCAGGATATTCCATCCCAGGTAAAAGCCTGGGACGATTTTGATGAAGTTAAATTAGAGTTATCATCAAAGTTTGTTGTTATGATAGATAAAGCAGCGAAAGAGCAAGGACTAACAAGCGAGGATGATTATCTCGCTCAGTGGAAATGGAGCGATGAAGAAGAACGACCGGGAACACCTGAAGAAGTTGGAAATGCTGTTAAGAAAGA
>DATDOL010000135.1:0-2978 GCA_035293265.1 Ignavibacteriaceae bacterium
GGTGATTTGTTTGTGAAAATTCATGTTTCGATACCAAAGAATTTAAATAGTGAAGAGAAAAAAATGTTTGAAAAATTAAAAAAATTAGGGGAAGATTAATTGGTCATACTTAAACTGCTGCTACAACAAAATAAGCTGTCATCATTACATCCTTAAAAAAATTCATGATGATGATTTTGAGAAAATTAATAGTTGGAGAAAATAAATGACGGATTTACATACATCAAAATTTGAATTTAAAGCTGAAACTAAAAAACTTCTTGATATTCTTGTTCATTCACTTTATACAAGCAGAGAAATTTTTCTACGAGAATTAATCTCAAATGCATCGGATGCGTTGGATAAAATAAGATTCGAGTCTACCAAAGGAATCGATTTCACTGATAATAATCTGCCGCTTGAAATCAGAATCGGGTTTGATGACAAGAAAAATATTATTTCTGTTTCCGATACGGGAATCGGGATGACCCGCGATGAAATAATTGCAAACATCGGAACAATTGCAAAATCCGGTTCAGAAGAATTCTTAAAACAGCTTTCAGGGAACAAGGAAGCTGTTAACAGCATTATCGGAAGGTTTGGTATCGGCTTCTATTCCGTTTTCATGGTTGCAATGGAAGTAATTATCAAAACAAAATCTTATAAAAAAGACGAACTTGCAATTCAATGGAAATCAGATGGGGGGGGCGATTACGAAATTTCCGAGATTGATGAAAGGACACCTCGTGGAACTTCAATCGAAATTTATTTAAAAGACGATGCAAAGGAATTTGCAGCCAAATATCGCCTGGAAGGAATAATTAAAAAACATTCTAACTTTATTTCTTTCCCCATCTATCTTGAACAAGAAAAGATAAACACAATCACAGCAATTTGGCGCGAACCAAAATCATCAATCAAAAAAGAACAGTATGATGAGTTTTACAGGTACTTAACGCATGATGAGGAGGAGCCATTTGAACTAATTCATAATTCGATTGATGCACCTATTCAGTTTAATGCTTTGTTATTTATTCCAAAAAAGAGCTATGAATTCTGGCGTTTTAACCGGGATGATTATGGATTGGATTTGTATGTAAGAAGAGTTTTAATACAACATCAGAACAAAGATTTACTTCCTGAGTATCTGAGTTTTGTTAAGGGGGTAGTGGATTCGGAAGATCTCCCGCTTAATATCTCCCGCGAGACACTTCAGGAGAATATTATCTTCACTAAAATTGCAAATAATGTCACGGGCAATATTCTTTCTCATTTGATTAAAGTTGCCAAAGAGTCTCCCGAACGTTATGCAGAATTCTGGAAAGAGCATGGAAGAATTTTTAAGCTTGGTTACATGGATTTTTCAAACGCAGAAAAGTATCACCAGCTATTACGTTTTAATTCTTCATCAAGCAAAGATGAAAAAGAGCTTATACCGTTGGAAGATTATACTTCAAGATTAAAGAAAGACCAGAAAGAAATTTATTATGCACTTGGTGCTAGCAGGGAGGCAATTGATCTCAATCCCCATCTTGAAATTTTCAAAGCCAAAGGACTTGAGGTTCTTTATCTCTACGAACCTGTTGATGAGTTTGTTGTTTCATCAATCAGAAAGCATAAAGACTTCGAATTTAAATCTGTTGATGCTGCTGATCTTAAAGAACTCGATAAACTTGAAGATATTGAAAAGACTGAATCGCTGACAGATCAACTCAGCAAGGATGATGAAAAACATTTTGATTCGCTTCTTTCCAGGATGAAAGATATCCTTGGTGAAAGAGTTACCGAAGTTAAAGAATCAAAAAGATTGAAGGGAAGCCCGTCGTGTTTAATTAATACGGATGATACGATGTCATCAACTATGCAGAAAATTTTAAAGATGTCGAATCAGGAAACACCATTTCCCGCTCGGAAAAGATTGTTGGAGATTAACAAAGATCACAAGCTTATAAGGAATTTGCTGAGTGTGTTCAAAAAAAACTCTAAAGATCAATTTATTGCAGATATAACAGAACAGCTTTATGAATCAGCTTTATTGCTTGAAGGAAATCTTGATGATCCTCATAAGCTTGTAAACAGATTAAACAGAATGTTAACTGAGGCTAGTGAATTGTATGTGGCTTCCTTCGGCGATTTCTCCGGGAGAAGTCATTCTGATTAAAAGGTGATTAAGAGATTGTCAGTCTAAACTTGATGAGGGCTGACAGCTAAGAAAGGAAAAGAAATATTATGTCATTTAATTTTAACAGACTAACAGTTAAAGCACAGGAAATTGTTCAAACAGCAATTGAGATTGCACAGAACTATAACAACCAGGTTGTTGAACCAGAACATATTCTTGCAGCGGTTGTGCAGGAAAGAGGCAACATTGCTGAAACTATTATTAAAAAAACCGGCGGCAATTTTAATGCGGTCAAGATTAAAGTAAATCAATTGCTTGAATCTCTTCCGAAAGTAAGCGGGACAGGTTTGGGCAATCAGCAGATGGGACAGAATCTTTCGAAACTTTTTGATACCGCTGCAGAAGAGACCAGAAATTTAAAAGACGATTATGTCTCAACGGAACATATTCTGCTTGCACTTTCAAATGATAAAGGAAAAGCCGGGCAGCTTCTTCGCGAGAATGGAATTACATACAACGATATTCTCTCCGCACTTAAATCTGTTCGGGGAACTCAAAGAGTAACTTCACAAAATCCTGAGGACACTTATCAATCACTTGAGAAATACGGGAGAGATTTAAATGAACTTGCAAAGCAAGGAAAACTCGATCCTGTTATTGGAAGGGATGAAGAGATCCGTAGAGTGCTTCAGGTTCTTTCAAGAAGAACAAAGAACAATCCCGTTTTAATTGGCGAGCCCGGGGTTGGAAAGACAGCAATAGCAGAAGGTATTGCTCACAGAATTGTTTCCGGTGATGTTCCCGAGAATCTAAAAACAAAAAGAATTGTTGCTCTTGATATGGGCGCTTTAATTGCCGGAACTCAATTCCGCGGACA
>DATDOL010000136.1:0-8816 GCA_035293265.1 Ignavibacteriaceae bacterium
AACCGACTCACACTTATTAATGCAGACACGGGTGAAGAGAAAGATTTTAATAAATTTTACGAGTGCTGTGGAATCAGATACGAAGAACCTGAACCGAGATTTTTTTCATTCAACAATCCGTTCGGTGCATGCCCTGTCTGCCAGGGATTCAGCAAGATGGTTGGAATTGATATGAACCTTGTTGTACCGAATCCTAATCTCAGCATTATGGATGGAGCAATTGCACCATTCCGTTCTGTTAAATACAGCACACATTCACGTGACCTGATTCAAAATGCCAAAGCATTTAAAATTTCACTTAATGTTCCGTTCAAAGATTTATCACCAAACCAGGTTGATCTGATACGAAAAGGATTTGGTACGTTCATCGGTATCGACAAATTTTTTGAAAAGCTTGAACACAAGACTTACAAAATGCACATCAGGGTTTTGCTCAGCCGTTACAGAGGTTACACATTATGTACCGCCTGCAAAGGTTCGCGTTTAAGAAGAGAAGCACTACAGGTTAAGATTAACGGAAAATCAATCCACGATGTTGTGATTCTGCCGATTGAACAATCATTAAAATTTTTTGAATCTCTTGAGTTAAGCGATTACGACCGTTTGGTTGGTGAAAGAATTCTGAATGAAATCATAAAACGATTAACATTTTTGAATAATGTCGGTATAGGTTATTTAACTATGGACAGGATAAGTAGTACGCTTTCCGGAGGAGAAACACAACGGATAAATCTTGCAACTTCTCTCGGCTCATCTCTTGTCGGAACTCTTTATGTACTTGATGAACCGACAATCGGACTTCATCCAAGAGATAATTTAAAATTGATTTCACTTTTAAAAAATTTGAGAGATATCGGCAATACAGTTCTTGTTGTTGAGCACGATCCTGAAATGATGACAAATGCAGATTTAATTTTTGATATGGGTCCAAAGGCAGGCAGAGACGGCGGACAGCTTGTAGTAACTGGTACTTATAATGAAATTCTTAAATCGAAAGAATCTTTAACAGGGAAATATTTATCAGGCAATTTAAAAATTCCTGTTCCAAAAAAACGCAACACGAAAAAAACCAAATCCATTCAGATTACCGGAGCGAAAGAAAACAACTTAAAAAATTTATCGCTTGAAATCCCGTTGAATAAATTTGTTGTGATTACCGGAGTAAGCGGAAGCGGAAAAAGTACTTTGATTCATGATGTTCTTTACGCAGGTGTTGCAAAATATTTTGGAATGGCTCCATCGCACATTGGCAAGTTTGATGATATAAGCGGTGCACAGTTTATTGACGAAATAGAAATTGTGGATCAATCTCCGATTGGAAAATCCCCACGATCAAATCCAATCAGCTATGTAAAAGCATTTGAACTTATAAGAGAATTATTTGCATC
The DNA here is from genome assembly GCA_035293265.1 of Ignavibacteriaceae bacterium. Lineage (GTDB taxonomy): Bacteria > Bacteroidota > Ignavibacteria > Ignavibacteriales > Ignavibacteriaceae > DATDOL01. The sequence goes on from DATDOL010000136.1 coordinate 1,389, forward strand.
GACACACCAGGCAAAAGCAAAAGGATACAAGCCGGGTTATTTTTCATTCAATGTTCCCGGCGGAAGATGCGAAACCTGCCAGGGTGACGGATACATCAAAGTGGAAATGCAATTCCTTGCCGACCTTTATTTAACCTGCGATGACTGCAGCGGAACGAGATTCAAAAAAGAAATAAGAGAAATAACTTATCGCGGCAAAAATCTTGTTGATGTTCTTGAAATGACAGTTGATGAAGCACTGAAATATTTTGATGGAAATAATAAAATCACAAAATACCTCCAGGTTTTAACAGATGTTGGGCTAGGTTATATTAAACTCGGACAGCCTTCTAACACTCTTTCAGGTGGTGAAGCACAACGCGTGAAGCTTGCCGCAAATCTTGCTCAAAGCCGTGAAAGCAAACACACACTTTTTATTTTTGATGAGCCGACAACCGGACTTCATTTTGATGATATATCAAAATTGTTAAACTGTTTTAATCTTCTTATTGAAAGAAATAATTCTGTTGTGATAATCGAACATAACCTTGAAGTGATTAAGTGTGCCGATTACATTATTGATCTTGGTCCTGAAGCCGGTGACGCCGGCGGAGAGATAGTTGCAGCCGGTACACCGGAAGAGATTTTAAAAGTAAAAAAATCGTGGACAGGAAAATATCTTAAACCGTATCTGAATGGGAACAAATAAAACTAAAATAAAAATTTGCTGTATCTCATCCCTTGAAGAAGCAAACCTGGCAATTAAATACGGGGCTTCTGCAATTGGCCTGGTTTCCGAAATGCCGAGCGGCCCGGGAGTTATTTCTGAAGAATTGATTTTTAAAATTGCTGGGCAAATACCATCGCACATTTATTCATTCTTATTAACCAGTAAAGTGACTGCAGAAGAAATAATTCAGCAGCACAAGAGATGTAAAACTACAACTTTGCAAATAGTTGATGCTGTTGATATTGATGTTTATGAAAAGCTGCGATCATCCTTACATGGAATAAAAATCGTGCAGGTGATTCATGTTCAGGATGAAAGCTCATTGGATGAAGCGTTGAAAGTTGAAAAATATGTAGATGCAATCCTTCTTGATTCAGGGAATCAAAAACTAAAAATTAAAGAATTAGGCGGAACCGGCAGAACTCACGATTGGAGAGTAAGCCGAAAGATTCGGGAGAATATTAAAGTCCCAATGTACTTAGCCGGAGGAATTAACCCGGATAACGCAAAACGAGCAATTGAAGAAGTGATACCTTATAGTTTAGATATTTGCAGCGGAGTGAGGATAGATGGAAAATTGAATGAAGAATTGTTGAAAAAATTGTTTTTAAACATCGCTTAGTTAAAAATAGAAATATTAAGGTTTCAATAACTTATTTTTGGCTATCTGATTTTTAACTTTGCGACTTAGCGTCTTTGCGTGAAACTAGACCTCAAAGACATAAAGATTTTTTAAACTAAACTTTCACAACCACTTTCCCGATTGTTTTTCCTGATTGAAATGTTTTTAATGCATCAATTAAATTATCGAATGTGAAAACATTTCCGATATATGGTTTCTTTAATTTCATTTTAATTATTTTGTCCAGTATTACTTTAAGTTCTTCCGGATGATCCCAAAGATAAATAAGGTTAAAACCCATCATTGAACGATTTGTATCAGAAAGCGAAAGCGGATCAATTTTTGGCCGGGTTAAATATTGATATAAAAGTTTTAAATAGTTAGGACGGGAACTGGGAGACATAAACTGAGCTCCGCCGTAAATAATGATTCTTCCCGATTGTGAAAGCAAATCAAAACTATCTTTAAATATTTTACCGCCAATAGATTCCAAAACTAAATCGAGTTTCCTTCCAGCTAATGAATTGATCAGCTGCTCTTTAAAATTATTTCCGCGAACAATTACATCATCGAATCCCTCTTTGATTAAAAAATCATTTTTTGATTTACTTCCGATAGTCCCGATTGTATAAGCTCCGATTTTTTTTGCAATCCTGTTTGCAAAGATTCCAACTCCGCCTGCAGCACTGTGAATTAAAACTGTTTGTTTTGGTTTTAAATTTCCCAGGGTAATTAAAGAATAGTAAGCTGTCAGCGGCTGTACAACCATTGCTGCACCTTCTTCAAAACTAAAACCATCGGGCAGCGGTAAAACATATTTTTGATCAATGTTATGATGAGTTGCATAAGCACCGAATCTTGTTGCGCCTATAACTTTATTACCAATATCAAATTCTTTTACTGAACTTCCTTTCCTGATCACTGTTCCGGAATACTCCAATCCCGGAATAAAACTTTCTTTCGGTGTTGCACTGTATAATCCCTGGATTGCAAACAGGTCGGCGAAGTTTAAACCGATGGCTCTTACTTCAACAGTTACTTCTGAATCGGATGAATCTTTCAGTTCTTCTTCCATTAATTTCAGATTATTGAGTAAGCCGGCTTTATTTATCCTGTAAACTTTTCTTTTCAATTAATTCTTTTTCTGCTTTGTAAAAAACAAACCTGTAATTAAGTTTAACATAAGGATTTCATAAAATAAAATATAAGATTTAAACTATGAATTACGGAATATATTTCCAGGCGACTATTTTCTGCCTGTTTTATTTAACTGTTTCTTTTTCTCAATCAATTTTCACCGGGTTTGATCCTGATACAGTCAAAGCGCAAAAATTTGATATGGGAAAAATGTGGACGTTTGAAAATCCTCCTTTAGATTATTTTGATGAATTATATAATTTCAGACCAACGGAAGAATGGCTGAATAAAGTTCGAAAGTCAGCATTAAAATTTGGCAGCGGATGCTCGGCATCTTTTGTTTCAGAAGATGGACTGATAATGACTAATCATCACTGCATAAGAGGAACTCTTGCAAAAATTAATAATGAGGGAGAAGATTTATTAAAGAATGGTTTTTATGCAGAAACACCTGAAGATGAAAGAAAAATCGCGGGATTATTCGTAAGCCAGCTGATGCTGATTGAAGATGTTACTGATGAAATACAATCAGCGATGAATACAGTTGAAAGTGATTCTGCTAAAGTTGCATTAAGAGATGAAAAAATTAATGAAATAAAGGAAAGAAAACTTAAAATTAATCCTGAACTTGATTACAAGGTAATTTCACTTTATTACGGCGGGAAGTATTCACTTTATGGTTATAAAAAGTATAACGATATCAGGCTGGTTTTTGTCCCTGAGCTTTTTGTGGCAAAGCTGGGAGGCGATTTCGATAATTTTACTTATCCGAGATACGGGCTTGATTGTGCTTTTCTTAGAGCATATGATGAAGAAGGTAAGCCGGTAAAATGTGATTACTATTTTTCCTGGAGCGATGAATCGATTTTTGAAGACCAACCAGTATTCGTGGTGGGAAATCCCGGAAGTACAAACAGAATTTATACAGTTGCTCAACTGGAATTTATAAGAGATTACCAATACAGACTCCAAACACCGATGCGGAAAGACCTTTATGCAGTCTATGAAAACCTGGTAAATGCTTCTAATGCTGAGGATACAAAATTAATCGCTTCACTTTATTCAACCGGCAACGGTTTAAAAGTTTATTCTGAAACTTATAAGGCACTTCTCGATCCATTATTTATGGCAAGGAAAAAAGATTTTGAAAATCAATTCAAAGAAACTGTTCAATCGGACGAAGAACTGAACGAGAAATACAGTCATATCTGGGATGAGATTGCAAAGAACAGGGAAGATGCATCAGCCATCGCAAAAGAGATATATGGTTATACCATCAATTCATATTTCTCGCCAAAATATTTATTCATTGCTCAAAACCTTGTAAAGCTTGCTGAAAAACTTAAATTACCAAGTGAAGAAAGAAGCAGAGAATTTCAAATTGAAAACATTGATAGTCTTGTGGGAATATTTTTTCCTTCTGATATTGATCCTGATCTTGAAAAAGGAAAACTGCTTGTCCAGTTAAATGTTTATAAAAATAATTTACCTTCTGATAATGAAATCATCCAGAATATGCTAAAAGGTAAAAATGGAATTGAAGCTGTTGAATATCTGCTTGCAAATTCAAAAATAAAAACGAAGGCGGAAGTCGTTGAATTAGCCAAAGAAGGAGCGGATGCAATTTACAATTCGGATGATCCTTTTATTTTATTTATTATGCAGACGAAAGACAGTTTGAATGAGTTACAAAAAAAGAATAGAGTGCTTGAAGAAAGTGATATAATTAATAACCAGCTATTGGGTGAAGCCCTGTACCAGGTTTACGGCGATAAAATTCCTCCTGATGCAACCGGAACACTGAGGATCTCGGATGGTGTTATCAAAGGTTACAATTATAACGGAACACGAGCACCGTATAAAACAACTTTTTTCGGTTCACTCGATCGTTACTATTCATTCGGAAAAAAATTTCCATTCAACCTGCCGGCTTATTGGGAAAATCTGCCTGCTGAATTTGATTTATCGACTGCATTTAATTTTGTAAGTACAAATGATATTATCGGCGGTAATTCCGGAAGCCCGGTATTAAATATTAATGCAGAAGTTGTTGGCCTGGCTTTTGACGGAAATATCGAAAGTCATTCAGGCAGATTTATTTACACGACCGAGGCGAACAGGACAGTGAGCGTTAGTGCCGAAGCAATGATCGAAGCTATCAGAGATCTTTATAAAGCAGACCGGTTAGCTTCAGAAATTTTGAATGGTAAAATAAAATAGGTTTAAATTATCGTTTCAAAATTCAAATTTAATTTTGAAAGGAAATAAAAAAAATGAAAGTTGAAGTACTAGTTACGATTTTAATCAATACAGATATATTTTGTTAAACAAATAATTAACAGGTACTGAAATGCCACTAACTTATTCAAGCTATCTTCAACTTGATAAATTATTGAATATTCAGAAACCGCTTTCTGACGGACCTGATCATGACGAAATGCTTTTCATAATAATTCACCAGGCTTATGAACTTTGGTTTAAAGAAATACTGCACGAACTCGATTATCTCAAACAATTGCTTCTTAATAATGATCTACCGAGATCTTTGCATACGATGAAAAGAATTTTAACGATACTTAAAGTTCTCGTTCACCAGACGGATATTCTTGAAACAATGACTCCGCTTGAGTTTTTAACATTCAGGGACCGGCTTGAATCTGCCAGTGGATTCCAGTCATTCCAGTTCCGCGAACTTGAATTTGTGCTCGGTCATAAAAAGGAAAAAATCCTTGACAAGTTTGATGAATCATCTGATGAAAAAAAATTACTGCAAAAAAGATTTAATGAACCTTCTTTGTGGAATGTATTTCTTAAGTTTCTTACTTTGAACGAGTATCCGGTTCCAGCAGATGTTATAAGTTCAGAGTCAAATGATGTCAGTTCAAAACAACTTGATAATCTTCTCTGTGAAATTTATAAGAATAATCCCAACATTGCTCAGTTCTGCGAATTACTTTTAGACCTGGATGAAGGATTCCAGGAATGGAGGTACAGGCATGTAAAAATGGTTGAAAGAACGATCGGGACAAAAACAGGAACAGGCGGGTCGGATGGAGTTAAATACCTGGTTACAACTCTGTCTATAAAATTCTTTCCCGTACTTTGGTCGATCAGAAAGGATTTCAATAAATGAATTTTAAAGCAGATGAATTATTCAAAACTCCCAATAAGCTGGCGAAGCATTATAAAAAATTTAAAGTAGCCGAGAGAATGCTTCTTACCGGGCATTCGCACCAGGCATGGCCTGACTGCGGTTTTGAAGCTCAGCAGGAAGCATGGAATGATGCTGCCGAATTTGTCGATGACAAATGGGAAAAAGCATTTAGCAAAGCAGATGAAGTGAAAAAGGGGTTTTCAAAATTACTGAATGATAAATCAGGTCATATAACACTCGGTGCAAACACACACGAACTTTTGATCAGATTTTTTTCTGCGCTGCCAATAAAAGACAAACCAAGATTTGTTACGACCGATGGCGAGTTCCATTCTATCCGAAGACAGCTTGACAGATTAACTGAAGAAGGAATTGAAATTATTAAAGTGCCTTCAATGCCGGTAGCTGAAGTAGTTGAAAAACTTATTGCTGCCTGTAATGATAAAACCGCAGCAGTTCTGGTTTCCTCTGTTTTCTTTAATTCCGGAATTATCTTACCAGGATTAAATGAGCTTGCCGAATATTGCGATAAAAATAATGTAAAACTTTTAATCGATACTTATCATTCACTCAATGTAGTTCCATTTTCAGTTGAAGAGAACAAACTTCAGAATAGTTTTTTGGTCGGCGGCGGATATAAATACTGCCAGCTTGGTGAAGGAAATTGTTTTTTCAGGTTTCCGGAAAATTGCAATATGCGACCAATCGTAACGGGATGGTACAGCGAATTCACTGCACTTTCTGATAAGAAAAAACAGGGAGAAGTTTTATACGGTGAAAAAGGTGACCGCTTTACTGGTGCCACTTATGATCCTGCAAGTAATTACCGTGCTGCTGCTGTCTTTAATTTTTTTGATGAAATTAAAATAACACCTGAATTTTTACGTGAAGTCAGTCAGCATCAGATTGGTTTAATGGCTGAAGAGTTTGATAAGCTCGATCTCGATCCGAAGATAATTCAGAGGGACAGAAATATTTCGCTTGAAAATATTGCAGGCTTTCTTGTTCTGAACTCGGGACAGGCAGGAAAAATTTCTGATAAGCTTAAAGAGAAAAATGTTTGGACGGATTACCGCGGTGATGCATTGCGTTTAGGTCCGGCTCCTTACCTTTCTGATTCGCAGATAACAGACGCAATACAAGTTCTCGGGCTGGTAGTTAAGAAATTATCTGAGGAAAAAAGCTGATGCACTGGATGATTCTTTTTATCGCCGGTTTGTTTGAAGTTGGCTGGGCGATTGGTTTAAAGTACACCGAAGGCTTTACAAAATTATGGCCGACTGTGTTTACGATAGCCAGTATAATAATAAGTATGGGATTACTTGGCTATACACTCAAATCTCTTCCTGTCGGAACTGCCTATGCTGTGTGGACAGGAATCGGTGCTGTCGGCACAGCAATTTTAGGAATTATTCTTTTCGGTGAGTCGAAAGAATTTATGAGAATATTTTTTATTTTTCTGATTGTTGTGGGGATTGTTGGGTTAAAAGTTTTTTCAACTGGCTGATGCTAAAATTATTATTCCGGTTTCAAAACCATTCGAACCAATTCTGCATAATTTTATCTTGTTTGCTTTTATACAATCCGGATAACTAATTTTTAATCGCAATTAAAATTTAATTCAACCTTTGAACGAAATAATTTTAAATATTTATCTGGTAATAGATAACGGAATTGTAGTAGAATTCCGCAGTGTTGCTTATGAAAAAGAAGGTGGTGACGACCGTAAAATTGAATTTTTGAAAAACCGTGCAAAAGAAGATTTTGCCAATGCATATAAATTCGATGCACCTACTGACAAGAAAG
>DATDOL010000137.1:0-5750 GCA_035293265.1 Ignavibacteriaceae bacterium
GGGCAGCGTTTAGCACATAATCCACAGCGAATGCATATTTCTTCATTTTTTATAAGCACCATCCCCCTTTGATTGAGCAGATCATTTAATTCGATAAACCCTTCTTTGGCTAACTGAGATTTAACTGAGTTAAAATTCAAATTTTGTTTTGGAATTATCTCGATACAGTTTTCCGGGCAGATATCTGAGCAGCCCCCGCACAAAATACACTCTGTTCCAAGTTCAGGGTCACCTTCGAAAATTGTATTTTCCCAGCAGCGTAAGCAGCGTGCTGATTCAAGCTTTGCAGAATTTTCATCATAGCCAAGTTCAACCTGTGCAATACCAACTCTCCTTTCAATAGGCAGCACCGGAATTGGCTGACGATGAATTTGTGTATATCCCTTTACCGGATTGTAGTTGTATGTATCAAAACATTTAACTTTAATTTCTTCGGGAGCCGCTTTGTAGCCGGATAAATATTCATCAATAGATTTTGCTGCCAGGCGTCCGTCTGCTATAGCCATAATAGCTATCCTAGGACCAAAAGCAGCATCACCCCCGGCATAAATTCCTTCAGCAGTAGTTTCCAAAGTATCATTATTTACTTTAATATTTCCGAAGCCAGTTAGCTCAATTCCATCGTGCGGACTAATGAAACTCAGCTCCGGCTTTTGCCCGATTGAAATAATAACAGAGTCAGCTTCAATTAATCTTTCGGTACCTGGTATTAACTTTGGGTTAAAGCGGCCATCTTCATCAAACAAAGAACCAACATCCATTACTTCAACAGCAAATATTCTGCCGTTTTCTGAAATTATTTTTTTCGGTCCAACCGAATTATAAATTTTTATTCTTTCTTCCAGTGCCTGTTCAATCTCTTCCTCATCGGCTAGCATTTTATCCGGCGGCTCTACTATAACCATATCTACTTTCTTTGCACCAAACCTTACTGCCGAGCGGGCAACATCTAATGCAGCTGTAATATCAGACGAGCCAAGTAATTCAATTTTTTCCTGACGTGCGGCTGTTCTGGCTACATCAAAGGCAACATTCCCTCCTCCTATTATAACAATCTTTTCGCCCAGTTCAACTTTGTAGCCCATATTTATATTTAGCAGATAATCAACAGCATACATAACTCCATCGGCATCTGACCCTTCAATATTTAGTGAACGGTTTTTATGTGCACCTACAGAAATAAAAATAGATTCATATCCATTATTTCTTAAATCATCCAATGAAAAATCACGCCCGAGTTCCTTATTCAACTTTAGTTCAATACCCAGGCTTAAAATTGAATTTATTTCAAGACGAATGAGTTCACGCGGCAACCGGTATTCCGGAATTCCCAAACGAAGCATACCACCCGGAACAGAATGTTTTTCAAAGACAGTTACATCATATCCTTTTAATGCAAGATCATGAGCGCAGGAAAGCCCGGCAGGACCGGCTCCTATAACAGCAACCATTTTGTTTTTGCGTTTTATTTTTGGCTTTATACTCTCCTGCATCTTTAAAATGTCAATCATGCTTTCGACACCAAAACGTTCTGTAACAAATCTTTTTAATGCTCTTATAGCTATTGGCTCATCAAGCTTGCCCCGGCGGCAAAGCTTTTCGCAGGGCGCGGCACAAATTCTTCCGCAAATTGATGCAAATGGGTTAGGTTTCCGGGCAACTTTGTAAGCTTCTGCATAACGTCCTTGCGAAATAAAATTTACATACCTTCCTGCCTCAGTTTTGACAGGGCATCCTACCATGCAAGGGAAATTTCCCTCAAGCCATTCTTTATCTAAATAGTTCTTCTCAATAACTTGCATTGAAAATGAATTATTGTTTAACGCTTAAGTTCAAAGTTCTGAGTTACAGAACCACCTTCCGGAACGGTTATTTCAACAGACTGTTCTTTAAGTTTTTCATGCCATACCTTTAAGGTATATTTTCCAGCGGGAACATTTTTAATTATATAGCTGCCGTCTTTTTCGCTAACAGCATAGTATGGTGTTTCGAGAACAACTACATAAGCTTCCATTTCCGGATGAACATTGCATAGCAGAACAGGAATGCATCCGGGATTATTAAATTTATAAGAACGGGATTCACCTTTGGGCCAAGAGCCGAGGTTAAATTTGTCCGCACAATCATCGGGTGAAAAAACATTATGTAATACATCATCACTATTTCTGAAACCCACAGTTGTTCCCTTTAGAACCGGCAAAACGTGAGGAATAAATACAAGGTTTTTTTGATCAACTAACGCATTTTCTTTTGGCGGCTGAAAAGTTTTACCTTCAATTTTTTGAATGTATATAACAGCATCGCCGTTATGTTTTCTTCCTTTTGCCGTTATCTTACCTTGGATATCACCTGCCAATAGATTCTCCGGGAGACCAATAAATAACATTAGACAAATCAAGCCAAGAGTTTTCATATTTTATATACTCCTTCTTTTAATAATTCTTATAAATTTAATCCACTCACAATATGTAAAAAACAGTTTACTTAGATTCAGTCGAAAGTTATACCTCCCTTTGTCCCACCAACTTAGCTGGAGGATTTAAGTAGTGAGTGTTTATATAGTCTATTTTACAGTAATGGCTATGCCCAAAGTTTTCTGTTTTGAGCACAGACCAGTTTTTTAAATGCCAAAATTGATCTGAAGAACAAAGGTATCTTGTTTTTCATGTGCATCGTCGAGAAACTTTTTAAATTCAAGATTAAATTTAACGTTAGCCCTTAACACCACACTAATTCCTGGAATAATAGAATTTACCGGCTCCACTGTATCGAAATCCGTATCACTATCTTCCCATTCATAACGGACAAGTCCAATCAGCCATGGGAATAAAACATAATTACCTTGTGCATAATAGACTAAAGATTTTCTCTCATCCATGTCAGGGATGTCGGAGTTCATCAGCATAACAGCGGCGTTTACGATAAAACGTTCGAACCAGAAATCAACATCACCACCATAAATGGTAAAATCTTCATCATTACTTGCTTCCTGCGAAGCCACACCTTTGTAGAAAAAGGCACCAAATGTCAGCGAGTTATCTATATAAAATTCAGATGTTTCACTTCCGCTTCCTTCAGTACCGCCAATTTCTCCAAGCCCTCCAAATTTATAAGTTGCTCGTCCGTAAAAGTCCTTCTCTTTATTCATATCGGAAATACCTTGTCCATTGACAACACCGATACGATATGTAAAACCGCCTCTTTCTCCTGCAGAATTTCCGGCACCCAAAAGTTCAATTCCAACTTTTTCATCACGAAATCGCCATCTATTTCGTGTTCTGAAACTTGCAATATTATAGTGCTCCTTTGTAAGACGTAAATGGTCGGGAGTTGGATCTGCATGTACCATTCCAACTCGGACATGAAAGCCCGGACTGTTATCATATTGCAGTGCAAATGGAAATGCAATCTCGGTTTCGTTGTCTTCGTTCTCAAATTCTACTTCACCAAAGAATGAAAAATCCTCACCAATTGTACCTCCGTATAACACTTCAACTTCGTGAGGAACTTCAAAACCCCATTTTACATCAGCTAAAGCATCATAATTAATTCTTCCCACAGCTAAAACGGAAAGTGGAGATGTCCCTGGTATATCGGATGGCCAAATAGCATCCGGCCAGACCTTTTTGTAACCCTCAGAACCCAAACTGACTGGCTCTTCCTTCCTATAATTTTCATCTCCACCAGGATACCTGTAACCATTATTTTTAAATGCTTTACCAAATGCATTAAGCATTGGAAATGCATAGTGGCAGGTACTGCAGCTCGTTTGATATTTCCTTGAGAAAGAGGGAATACCGTAACTATCAATAGATAATAGTACGATAAAAAATGCCACGATTAAAAAAGAGCACAACAAATTTTTCATATTTATCTCCCGATAATTATTTTAGTTTATTTGTTTAGAATTTGACAATATGCGACATCCAATTTTTTATTTCCTAAAGCTTGTGAATATATTATGGGGAAGGTATTGAATAGATCAACCTTTTTTATATTTGAGAGTTTTTTTCAGCTCCGGGAAATAGAGAACCACAAGCCCCACCAGCGCTGCTACTCCAAGAATAATTCCTACAGTTGAGATTGTGCTCGACAGTACTGCCAAATTGAATCTTTCAAGAGCTTCCCCTGTTGTGCGGGTTTCTGTTAAGAAAAGTATTAACCCAATAACGAAACACATCCCAAATGTAACCCCTAAGCCATTTTTTGTTGATTCTTTCATGTTCTTCTCCTTTAGTTAGTCTACTTTGTTAACTTGAAGTTTACAAAGTAATCTCACCAGACTTGGAAACCATAATTGCCTGCGTTGTTTAAACTGCAAAGACAATTCTCGCTAAAAATAAAAGTGGCGTTAACTCAAGTTTTATTTCGTATGAATCTTACATGCCTATTCTTTTAGGCTCTAATAAGTATTTTTTTAAGCATGGCAAGGACTATGCCTAAAATATATCTTTGAGATAAATTGCCGGTAGGACTGAATTTCAAAGAGAAGAGTATTTTGAAGTATTAAATGATAGACTACAGCTGCAACAAAAATGTTTCAGTTGTGCATCATTAGAGTTGCACTTTTAAGGTTTAAAATCCTCCGTGGATAGATTATATTTTTTCATCAGTCGTTGAAAACTTTGTCTTTCAATTCCAGAAATTCTTGCTGCTTCGGATACATTGCCGGATGCTTTTTCAAGTCTTTGAATTAAAAATTTTTTTTCGAAAGATTCGATAATAATCTTTTTAGCTTCCGTAAAATCTTTGTTAAGGATCGGGATATCTATAATCTTATTTTCGTTTGTAGCGGATATGCCTGCGGGTAATGATTGGAGGGAAATTAATTCTCCTCTTTCCAGGGCAACCGCCCGTTCAATTAAATTTTCCAGTTCTCTCACATTTCCCGGATAGTGATATTCACTTAAAGCTTCCATTAATTCAGGAGTAAATCCCTTAAATTTTTTCCCCAGACGACTACTGTATTTGTGTATAAAATAATTTGAAAGAAGAGGTATATCTTCTTTTCTTTCTCTCAGTGGAGGAAGAATTATTTCTATAACATCCAGGCGATAGAACAAATCATCGCGAAACTCACCTTTCTTAATTGCATCTTTTAAATCCCTATGAGTGGCGGCAATAATTCTTGCCTTTAACTTAATCTGTTCGTTACCTCCTAATCTTTCAAAGGATCTTTCCTGAACAACTCTTAATAGTTTTTTTTGCAGGTTCTCCGGCATATCTCCGATTTCATCAAGAAATAAAGTTCCTTCTCCGGCTAGTTCAAATTTACCAGGTTTTCTACGTTCAGCTCCCGTAAAAGAACCTTTCTCGTGTCCGAACAACTCGCTTTCCAATAAGCTTTCAGGAAGAACAGTGCAATTAATTGCCTGAAAAGGTTGAGTGGAATGAGGACCGTTTTCGTGTATAACACGTGCTACAAGCTCTTTTCCGGTTCCAGTTTCACCAAGTATTAAAATGTTGGTTGTATTTGGAGTGGTGGAAATTACTCCGATCTTCTTAAACACATCCTGCATCCTGAAATGCTGCCCGATTATATTTGTCCCAATCACCTCATTTTTCTTTTCTAACTGTTGCTGCAATTCATCAATTTTATTTTTCATCTGAGTAAGTTCAATTGCTCTTTGAGCAGTAATACGAACTTTATCAATATCGAGCGGTTTTGTCAAATAGTCGTAAGCCCCTATCTGCATAGCTTTTATTGCAGTTTCCATATTTCCATTGCCGGTGATGACTATTACAGGTAT
>DATDOL010000138.1:0-5313 GCA_035293265.1 Ignavibacteriaceae bacterium
ATATAGACGAACTGAGATTCTTGTTGTTCCAGATAATGCGGTTAAATTTACTTTATATCCCCATTCGCCAGACGTATCGGATTTTTTAATCTGCAATGATAATTAAACAAGAACTCACTTCATTGATCGAACAGTCTCTAATATTCCGAGTTCGTAACTCGTTGGTTTAAAGTTGAAAGCCCTTTCAAATTTTGTGCTGTCGAAAAGATAATCTGATTGATTCTGATAAAGCATCTCGACACTTTCGCGAACATTAGAATTAAATAATCCAACCATTTGAATCATCCATTTTTTAAGAACTGTATAATCAGGTTTAACATCAAACGCTTTTGCAGTAAGTTCAATCAATTCTTTTCCTGTTAAGACATTTTTATTTGTCGGCAGATGCCAGATTTGATTATATGCCGAGTCAGTATTTCCAAGCATGGCAGTTGCTTTCCCGGCATCAGGTGTGTAAGAAAAAGAATGTTTTTTATCTGCATCAATAAACCACATTGCTTTTTTACCTTTTTTAAAATTTTCAAAAACTGTGACAGTAACAAAACTCAAAGGAGTGTTTGGCCCGTAAAAGTCTGCTGCCCTTGCAATAATTGCTTTTAGATTTCCCTTTCCAACTTCATTCATAATCATGTCCGCCAGCATTGCTCTCACTTCACCCTTTTTGCTGTCCGGCTTAATAGGTGATTGTTCAGTTATCCATCCGTTCACTTTTCCGTAAACATAAACATTGTCGAAGAAAACAAGCTTGCTGTTATTTTGCTTACAAGCTTCAATTACATTTTTCATTATCAGCGGCCATTGCTGCTGCCACAATGAAAGCTTGTACTGAATTCCGACTGTCAGATAAACAACTTCAGAACCTTGAACAGCTTTTGATGTTTGTTCAGCACTTAATAAATCTGCACTGACAATTTCGTCACTGTCATTTACTTTTTTCGGATTGCGGCTGACCAGCCTGATTTTATTTGTGTATTGAGTTAAAGATTTTGCAAGCTCTCTTCCAATTACACCGCTTGACCCTAAAATTGTTTGCATTTAAAAACCTTCGTTATTTTTGATAAGAAACTTTTCAAAGATATAAAAAAGTATAATGAACGATTTTGATATAGATCAAGTTGTCTTTTAGTGATCAATTTATTTTTCACCGGAAGTTACGCAGGTTGCTGTACTCATTTGTTGTTCAATTAATTAAAAGTATCTTAGCACAATTTTTAGGCAAAATTTCCAAAGGTTTAATAAAACTCATAAATGTTAAAACCGAAACTGTTCACCACTCTCAGGAGCTATTCAAAAAAACAATTCACATCAGATTTAACAGCCGGAGTAATTGTCGGCATTGTTGCTTTACCCCTCGCAATCGCTTTCGGAATTGCTTCGGGAGTTACACCGGATAAAGGATTAATCACAGCTATCATTGCTGGCTTTATGATTTCATTCCTGGGAGGAAGCAAAGTTCAGATTGGTGGACCAACAGGTGCATTTATCGTAATTGTTTATGGAATTGTTCAGCAGTACGGTGTGAACGGACTGATACTTGCTACGTTAATGGCAGGAGTGATACTTGTGATAATGGGATTTGCAAAATTCGGTTCTATTATAAAATTTATTCCTCATCCTGTGGTTGTTGGATTTACGAGCGGTATTGCTTTGATAATATTTTCCTCACAGGTAAAGGATTTCTTCGGTTTGAACATTGAATCCGTGCCAGCAGAGTTTTTTGAGAAGTGGATTGTTTTTTCACAAAATTTATTTTCATTTAATTACTGGTCATTTTTCATCGGTGCAGTTTCATTAATTATAATAATATTCTTTCCAAAGATTACCCACAGGATTCCCGGTTCCATAGTTGCGATTATCGCAGCGACACTTTTAGTAGATATTTTTCAGCTCCCCGTGGAAACAATCGGAAGCAGGTTTGGTGAAATCCCATCATCATTTCCCTTGCCTGTTTTCCCTGATTTTGATTTTAATGTTATACGAAATCTGATCAGCCCGGCAACAACAATAGCAATACTTGCAGCTATTGAATCACTTCTATCTGCTGTTGTTGCTGATGGAATGATTGGAGGACGACACCGCTCAAACATGGAATTAATTGCACAGGGTGCTGCAAATATTGTTACTCCGTTGTTTGGCGGAATTCCAGCAACTGGTGCAATTGCAAGAACAGCAACCAATATAAAAAATGGCGGAAGAACTCCAGTTGCGGGAATTGTTCACGCACTTGTGCTATTGTTGATAATGTTATTCTTCGGAAGCTGGGCAAAACTTATTCCTATGCCTGCACTTGCAGCAGTACTGATCATCGTTGCATACAATATGAGCGAATGGCGATCGTTTGTTGAAATCTTTAAGTATCCTAAAAGCGATACCGCAGTTCTTCTAACCACATTCGGACTTACAATTATTTTTGATCTCACAATTGCAATTCAAATTGGAATGATACTGGCTGTAATGCTGTTTATGAGAAGGATGGCGATCGTTTCAAATGTTGGAGTTATAACCCGGGAACTGCAGGATGAAGATGAAAAGGTTGATGTTAATTCAATACAAAATAAAAAAGTTCCGGACGGTGTAGAAGTTTTTGAAATCAAAGGTCCTTTCTTCTTTGGTGCTGTTTCAAAATTCCGTGATGCTGTCAGGATAGTTGAAAATCCTCCAAAGATCATCATCATCAGAATGCGTGACGTGCCTGCAATCGATTCAACCGGAATCCATGCACTCGAACAGCTTCTTAAAGAAACAAAAAAACATGGAACTCACCTTGTTTTATCCGGCGTTCATACACAGCCATTAATGGCACTAGCACAGGCAGATTTTATCAGCAAGATCGGTGAAGAAAATGTTCACGGAAATATTGATGATGCTCTTGATCGGGCAAGGGAAATTCTTGGTTTACCAAAGCTAGGAAGACCGGCAGATTTTATCCCGGTTGTAGCAAGAGAAAAGAAACAATAATTAATTAATTGAGTTTTTGTTTTTCAAATTACAAAAACAGATGTTGCTTATTTGATTTGGGTGGGCAGCTCTGATTTTTTTTATTTAATTTAAAAAATATTTTTGAACTCATTACAAGCCTCTCTGTCATTAGAACAATGCACATCAATCATACATAACAAATATTTAATTAGGAACTTAGTACTCTGCCAATTAATTTATCAAAGTTTATTAATAATTATCATAAACAGTGTTGGATATTAAAGTATGCTTCATTTTTTAAAATCCGGGATTCCTTTTAATTATTTTTACGCATTCATCGGATTTCCTTCCACAATTGTTTTGTTCATCAAAGATAATTTTGAATCTTTGACTACACACAGAAAAATTCATCGCGAATGGAAAACAGTTTTCAGTTATGGGTATTCTGACTCATGTTAATTCACACTATCCCGATCATCATATCACTTTATAAGTAGAATAATTTATGGAATCCTTACACGGGCTGGGTACTGCTACTGACTGGATAGTAATGATTGCTTACTTTCTCGGTATAATGCTTTTCGGAAGCTACTTCGCAAAATATAACAGAAGCACAAACGATTTCTTTTTTGGTGGAAGGAGATTTGCCTGGTGGCTCATCACTGTTTCAATCGTTGCTACTGGAGTTGGAAGCCATAGTTTTGTAAAATATTCAGCGAAGGGATTTGAGTACGGTCTTTCCTCAACGATGACTTATATGAACGACTGGTTTTTCATGCCCTTCTTCCTATTCGGTTGGCTGCCAATTGTAGTTTATACAAAGATAAGATCTATCCCGGAATATTTTGAGAGACGATTCAGTCCAACTGTAAGATTTATTGCAACGGTTTTTCAGCTTTTATATATGATCGGTTATCTTGGAATAGGTTTTCTCACCCTCGGAAAAGTTTTCACTCCGCTGCTTCCTGAATCATTCGCCCTATTGGGATTAACTATTCCGGTTACTTTAATGGGAGTGATTATCACAATTGCCTTAATCACAGGAGTATATACAACATTCGGAGGACAGACTGCTGTCATCTTTACTGATCTCCTTCAGGGTGGAATACTATTAGTTACAGGTGTTTTGATCTTTATAATGGGTGTTAGCTACGTCGGGGGATTTGATACTTTCTGGCATCTGCTTCCGGTAAGCTGGCGGCTGCCGTTAGCTGATTTTAATAAGCCGCCCGATTTCAATTTCGTGGGAATTTTCTGGCAGGATGGTATTGCGGGCTCGGTTGGATTTCTATTTATGAACATGGGTTTGCTGATGCGGTTTATGTCTGCAAAAAGTGTAAATGAAGGAAGAAAAGCTGCTGTGTTTAATGTTCTTTTTATGCTTCCGATTTCTGCAATTGTTGTGGGAAGTGCCGGGTGGATTGGAAAAGCATTAACTGAAATGGTTCCATCACAGCTCAGCGCAAATGTAAACCCGGACGAAGTATTTATTGCAGTGACTCATATAATTGCAAGCGAGGGTGTTTTTGGTTTTGTGCTTGCTGCACTTACCGCAACATTGCTTTCAACAGTTGATTCACTCATAAATGCTATAGCTGCAGTCTATATTAATGATGTTCATCGTCCGTTAAAAAAATTAATTAAGAGAAGATTGGCTGCTGAAGACATTGAAGCAAAAAAAGAACTTGGTTCCGCAAGGCTTGCTTCAATATTTATTACAATTATTGGAATCCTGGCGACCCTACCATTCAATCAGTATCCAACTGTTTATGAAGCACATGGATATTTTCATTCGACATTAACACCGCCACTTGTTACTGCAATTTTCCTTGGAGTGTTTTGGAAAAGATTTACTCCTGCTGGCGTATTGGGAACATTTTTAGGCGGTTCATCATTGATGATTCTCGGGGCAAGATATCCTGAAATTATGATTGCACCATTTGCACATGGAACCCCCCTTGATCCTGTTCATCCTTACACTTACATCAGTGCTCTTTATAATACCGCTTCGTGCGTTGGGCTTGGTGTGCTCGTAACTTATCTTCAACCGTTAATTCAGAAGACTTCAGATCAAATCAGGAAAAGCAAAAAACATAAATTAATTATAGATACAATGATAGTTTTGATTGTTTTATTCCTCCTGATGGTTTGGTTCAATCTCGGACCGCTTGCAGTATTATTACCTGTAACAATCCTTCTTACTATTTTCGTATCAATATCTGCGGCATACTATATCAAGTTTGATCCGACGGTACATCTTGAAGGTTTAACATTCTGGTCTATCAAAAAAGCAAAAGAAAGATTTAAGGGCGCAAAGGTAAATGAGAGAGAAGGAAAGATCGTGCATGTAATGTGGCGACAAAGAAAAGATGATGATGATGTTATAAATCTTTC
>DATDOL010000139.1:0-18195 GCA_035293265.1 Ignavibacteriaceae bacterium
GATGTTCACGAAGGAATGCGTGTACTTGATTTATGCGCAGCTCCCGGCGGAAAGACAGCTTACATTGCTGCGATCATGCATTCGAAAGGAGAAATTGTCGCAATTGATAAGTTTGAAAGCAGGCTGAAATTGCTGCAAAAAAATAATGACAGGCTTGGACTCAACTGCGTAAAAACAATTGAATCTGATGCTCTGGAATATTCAGGAGAAATATTTGATCGTGTGCTGGCTGACGTGCCTTGTTCGGGAACAGGAACACTTTCTAAAAAACCTGATATCAAATGGAAAAAAGATCTGTTCGATATTCGCCAGATGAATATTATTCAATTAAAATTGCTAAGGAAAGCAGCAGAGCTTGTTCAGCCAGGCGGTGCTGTAGTTTACAGTACCTGCTCAATCGAGCCGGAAGAAAATTTTGAGATTGTAAAAAAATTCCTTGGAGAAAATCAAAATTTTAGATTAGAGGATGCTCGTGAAAAATTCCCATTAGAAATTCTTGATCAAAATGGTTGTATTCAAATTTTCCCTCACAAACATAAATTAGATGGAGCATTTGCTGCTAAATTAGTCAGAATTCAATAATGCTAATTTCTATTTCACAACAATTAGAATTGGAACATGTTAGATAAATTTGCCGATGAGCTTAAGGAAGCGAGAATAAAAAGTAACATTTCGCTTCAGCAGATGGCTGCAAAATCCAGGATTGATATAAAGTTTCTCGAAGCTCTTGATAATGGTAATTTCAGTTTTTTACCTGAGTTGTATGTCAAAGCATTCATCAAGCAGTATGCAAGGGTTGTAGGGCTTGATGAGAATGAGACTCTAAAAAAATATGATCTTGCCCGGGAAGGCAGGTTGTACGAAAAAGAAGTCGAACCTGAACCTGAGCAGCCGAAAGTAGAAACCGAAAAACCGGTAACACCGGTTTCACACAAGCCGGTTCAGCAAGTTAAAGTTTCAACTTTTACAGATATTAATACTTTGAGCAGCGGCAGTTCAAAAGAAAATAAAGGCAAATTAAGTCCAGCTTATGTTGCGGCAGGACTTATTGTGATCCTTATCGCAGCAGTTTATTTTATATTCTTTGATAAGGGTTCTGATATAGTTGTTGAGGAAAAACCATTCGAGAAAGTTCTTGAACAAACTACTACAGACCGCTTTGTGGAAGGAACGAAAACAGATGAAATCAAGCAGGTTGCTCTAGATAGTTTAGTGCTGCAGGTCTCAAACATTGATTCATCCGATTCAGCATGGGTTTTGGTTATTTATGATGATGTGGTTAAAGGAGATTTTCTGCTTTACCCGAGAACGAACAAGACAATTAAAGCTGCACGGCTGTTCAGAATTACTTTAGGAAATTCAGGAGTGATAAGATTTGTGCTTAATAAAGCTTCTGTTCAGTTTGAGGGCAGACGAGGTTCCGTCAGACATTATAAGCTGGATAAAAATGGTATTGAGCGCTTATATTCTCCCCCCACATTAATGCAGTAGCAAATGAGTTCAGCCGTTAAAAAGAAAATTGAATCTCTCAGGGACGAGATTCGTAAACATGATTATAACTATTATATTCTTACCCAGCCGACCATCGGTGATGAACGATATGACAAGCTGGTTAAGGAGCTTGAAAAGTTAGAAGCAGATAATCCTGAACTTATCACACAAGATTCTCCCACTCAGAGAGTTAGTAAAGACCTTACCAAAGAATTTAAACCCGTCAATCATAAAGTTCCTATGCTCAGTCTTGCCAACACTTATAACGAAGAAGAACTTCGTGATTTTGACAGGCGTGTTAGAGAAGCTTTGCCTGAAAATGAAAAAGCGGGATACACTGTTGAATTTAAAATTGACGGAGCTTCAGTAAGTTTGAATTACAGAAACGGACTGTTAAAAACTGCAGCTACCCGTGGCGATGGAACAGTTGGGGAGGAAATAACATCGAATGTTAAAACTATAAAATCAATTCCGCTCAAATTAACAAACCGTGAAAAGCTTCCTTTCAAGTTAAATGATATTGAAGTTCGCGGTGAAATATTTATGAACATAGATGACTTCGTTAAATTGAATAAAGAACGGTCTGCAAGAGGAGAAAAATTATTTGCAAACCCGAGGAACTCTGCTGCCGGGACACTTAAAATGCAGGATCCCAAAGAAGTTTCTAAAAGACCGTTAAATAATTTTGTTTATACTTTGATCAGCCCGGAAGATGAGCTAAAGTCTCAGCAGGAAAATTTAGAACTTCTG
This sequence comes from Ignavibacteriaceae bacterium, assembly GCA_035293265.1. Taxonomy (GTDB): domain Bacteria; phylum Bacteroidota; class Ignavibacteria; order Ignavibacteriales; family Ignavibacteriaceae; genus DATDOL01. The sequence continues at coordinate 2,242 of DATDOL010000139.1, forward strand.
AAAAAAATGGGTTTCCGGGTAAATCCTCATTTCAGAGCCTGTAATAATATTGATGAGGTCATAGCAGTTTGCCGCAAGTTTGAATCGATGCGCGAAAAGCTGGAATATGAAATTGATGGAGCTGTTGTAAAAGTAAATTCAATTATGCAGCAAAACAATTTAGGAAGTATTGCTAAATCTCCACGCTGGGCAGTTGCATTTAAGTTTAAATCAAGGCAAGCGTTTACTACAATTAATGATATAACCTGGCAGGTTGGAAGAACTGGTGCACTAACTCCGGTAGCAGAACTTGAACCGGTTTTTCTTGCTGGGTCAACTATCAGCAGAGCCACGTTGCATAATTTTGATGAGGTGCAGCGAAAGGATATAAGAGTTGGCGATAAAGTTGTTATTGAAAAAGGCGGCGATGTAATTCCCAAAGTAGTTTCTGTAGTTCTTGCTGAAAGGAAGAAAAACAGTAAACAAGTAAAAGCCCCGGCCAAATGCCCGACTTGCGGAAGTACATTGTTTAAACCCGAAAATGAAGTTGCATACTATTGCGAAAACACCGAATGCCCTGACCAGGTGAAAGGCAGACTGGAACATTTTGCTTCAAGAGGTGCAATGGATATTGAAGGATTAGGTGAGGCTCTGATCGATTTATTTGTGAGCAAAGGTTTTCTTCGTAATCATGCAGATATTTATAAATTAAAAGACAGAAAAGCTGAGCTGATTCAAATAGACAGGTTAGGTGAAAAAAGTGTTGATAATCTTCTCGAAGCGATTGAGAAAAGTAAAGGCCAGCCGTTCGATAAAGTTCTGTTTGCTTTGGGGATCAGATACGTGGGTTCTGGAGCAGCAAAAAAACTTGCTTCTCATTTCAAATCCATTGATAACCTGATGAAAGCCGGTGTTGAAGAGATTACTTCAGTGTATGAGATTGGAGAAAGCATTGCCCGAAGCGTTAAGCAATTCTTTTCCAATAAAAGTAATATTCAGATCATTCAGGAACTTAAAAAATCCGGGTTGCAGTTTGCATCCGTAAAAGAAAAAACGTCGGTAAAAGCAAATACATTTTTTTCCAATAAAACTTTTGTTCTTACCGGCATATTGAATAATTTTACACGTGAGGAAGCAGGATTAATGATTGAACGGCTCGGAGGCAAGGTAGCTTCCAGTGTAAGTAAAAATACAGATTTTGTACTTACCGGAGACAAAGCCGGATCAAAGCTGACAAAAGCAAGGGATTTAGGTGTGAAAGTATTGAATGAAGACGAATTCACAAAATTATTAGCAAAAGCAGAAGGCAAATGATTGAAGCATTAAGACAGCAAGCTGCAAAGTTAATGGCACGAAGGGTGTTGAAGCCTTACAGATTTCAAGAAAGAAGTTTCTCAACTGTTTTTGAAAGATCCTTCGCTTTCCTTATCCTGATGCCGCTGGATGAAAGAGATTTCAGATTTGCGATAGAACTTTTAACGTTTCTGAAGAGTAATAAAAAAACACTTTTTATTATGACTCATGATTACAGGGTAAGTCTTCTCCCGGCAACCTTAAAAACAAATGTTATTGAGCACGGTGTTAACGACGTCAATAAACTTCAGCTCCCCTCAAAAAAACTTCTGAACCGGTTAAACGATATTCACTTTGATGTGGTTATCGATATGAACAGGACAGAACTGTTATTCTATAATTACATAACGAATAGCATTCAATCTGCTGTAAAACTGGGATTTACCAGACCAGACTCTGATAGATATTTTAATCTGCAGGTTGTAAATAACGAATCAAATCCTGAAATATCTTACCGGAATTTATTAAATTGTCTTAAAATGTTTTAAAGATTATAAATGAATTTTGAAGTAAAGAAAGAAAACGGGATTACAATTTTTAAATTGAATGAAAACCGGCTGGACACCAGCATTTCAGGTTTGCTGAAAGGTGAATTTACTATGCTGCTGAAAGTTGAAGGTGCAAAAAAATTTATACTTGATTTAAGTGCAGTCGAAAGCTGCGACAGCTCCGGCTTGAGTGCAATATTGGTTGCCAACAGGATTTTAAACACAACCGATGGGCAAATGAGAATAGCATCTCCTTCTGAAAAAGTTTATTCATTAATTAAAATAACACAGCTGGATCGTGTACTGCCCGTATGTGAAACTGTTGAAGAAGCATTTAACGACCTGAAAAAATAAATCATTATATTTTATTAATTTGTTGACAAAAGATTTTTATGAAAGCATCTCAATTTTGTTGAGATGCTTTTTAATTTTAAATATATTTATGATTTAATTCCGGCTTCAGGAAAATTTGGAAGGATCAGCTTCTGATAGATTACATAATAATAATTGTCTACCTTATTGGTTCTGCTGTTTTGGGAATTGCAGTTGGAGGAAAGCAAAAAAACGTAAGAGATTACTTCATCGGAAGCGATAATATTCCCTGGTGGGCAGTATGCTTTTCAATTGTTGCCGCTGAAACAAGCACGCTTACTTTTATTTCAATTCCCGGGTTAGCTTACCTGACGAATTTAAATTTTTTACAGGTTACAATTGGATTTTTAATCGGGAGAGTTGTTGTTGCCTATCTTTTTCTTCCAGCATACTTTAAAGGCGATTTACAAACCGCATACAGCTATCTTGAAAACAGATTCGGAAATAAGACCAGATCCTTCGCCTCAGTAACATTTATATTCACAAGAGTTGCAGCCGATGGTGTGAGGTTATTTGCAACTTCAATCCCAATCTACCTGATTCTGAAAATTGATCCTTTATTTGCAATAATTATTACAGCACTAACTGCTCTTCTTTATACATATTCCGGAGGACTGAAAGGTGTCATTTGGGTAGATGTTCTCCAAATGTTCATCTATGTGGGAGGAGCAATAATTGCCGGCATTTTTATTCTTAACTCTCTTCCAGATGGTTGGAATACGGTATTGTCGACAGCATCTTCAAACGACAAATTCGATATTTTTAATTTTGGTTTTGGTGGTGGTTTTGATGGTTTTATTAAGAATCCATATACATTTCTTGGAGGTATAGTTGGAGGAGCTTTCTTATCGATGGCATCGCACGGCACCGATCAATTAATTGTGCAGAGACTTTTAGCAACAAAGAAGCTGAAGAGTGCACAGAAAGCAGTTATTGGAAGCGGTCTAGTCATCATTCTGCAATTTGCATTATTTCTTGTTATAGGAGTAATGCTTTATGCTCATTACGGTCCGATGGATGTTAAGTCAGATGAAATATTTCCGATGTTCATAATTAATCATTTACCTGAAGGTGTTACCGGTTTGTTAATCGCAGGTTTGCTTGCTGCCGCAATGTCCACTCTGGCAGGTTCAATGAGTTCTCTTACATCCTCTGCAATGCTAGATATTGTTCTACCGGTGTTGAACAGAAATTATGATGAGAGAAAAAAACTTTTAATCTCCCGAATAATAACAATTATTTCTGCAGGGCTTCTTACAGCCTCAGCTTTATTATTTATAGACAGCTCCACGGCAGTTGTAGAAATAGCCTTAAGTATAGCTTCTTTTACGTACGGTGGTTTGCTTGGAACTTTTCTGTTGGGATTAATTAACAAAAAGGCAAATCAAAGAAGCGCCTTACTTGGATTTGCTTTTGGAATCTCGTTCATGATTTTTGTAATTACGTCTGAATTAATCTCATGGACGTGGTTTACATTTATTGGAGTGCTTGTAACAATCTTTGCGGGAAGCGTCTTTAGTTTATTTAAATCTGGAAGTAATCAGTAATACTACCGGGAGTTTAGGCAATAAAATTTTCATTTCTATTATTTTCTCTGCATAAATCTTTGATGTAATGATATGACTCAAGATGTCCCATCTCCATAGCTTTTTTTAAATCACTGCAGCATCCTTCCCTGTCGTCCATCTTATTTTTAATCATTCCCCTTTCGAAATATGCTGCTTCGTGCCGGGGATTTTTCTCAATCGCAAGAGATAAATAATTGATTGCTTCTTGATTATTCTCTAGTTGTTTATAGCATAGAGCCAGGTTGAAGTAGGCTTCAGCATAATTACTTTCAGTATTTAAATAACTGGAAAAATCACGAATTGCGCGATTAAAAGCTCCCGCATCATAGTTAGCTAATCCACGGTAGTAAAGTGCATTCAGTTCCTTCATCTGCAGAGTGATTGATTCGGTAAAATCAGCGATTGAACTTTCAAAATTTTTTAACATAAGATTTGTTAACCCTCTGCAATAATACCCGGTTGGTTCAAGAGGTTTTATTTCAACCGCATGGCTAAAATCCTCTAATGCTCCGTTGTAGTTTTGATCATTGGTATTTTGAATACCGTTCCTAATCAAGTGAGTAATCTTATCGTTTTCTATATCAAAAAATGTTTTGAACCTGTTTAACTCATCTTTAATATTTTTGGAGGGAAGAGCACTCTTTATAAAGGAAGCATGTTTCTCTTTTATGGGCTTAGCTGGTGGTTCTAAAGTTCCTTTTTCAAGTTTACTTTCAAGTTCAGCTCTTTCGCGGTATGAGAGTTTTGGCTGGAATTCCTTTCCTCCACTCTTAAAGAATTTAATTATCATAATTAATAATGCTAGAGCAAAAACTGCTAAAATTAAATAAACCATTTTATGCCTTCATTTAATCTGATGAAGATATATTCAGACTATACAAAATTAGTACCTGAATAAAATTAGTTAAAAATTCATATTTTTGCATTATATCCAAATATTTAATGTAAAAAGTCCATTTTCAATTGCAAATATTAGATTATTTACTTATTGCTATCTACTTTCTAATCTCCCTGGGTATAGCGCTTTACTATTTCAAGCGAGCCGGAAAGAGTACTTACGAATTTTTCCTTTCAGGCAGGAATGTTCCATGGTATCTTGCAGGAATTTCTATGGTTGCCACAACCTTTGCTGCAGATACACCGCTTGCAGTAACAGAGCTTGTTGCAAAGAATGGAATTGCTGGAAATTGGCTCTGGTGGAATTTTGCATTTGGCGGTCTGCTCACAGTTTTTTTCTTTGCAAGACTTTGGAGAAGAGCAGGGATTATGACCGAAGCCGAGTTTGCCGAGATAAGGTATTCCGGGAAACCAGCAAGATTTCTCCGCGGCTTCCGTGCGCTGTATCTCGGTTTAATTATGAACGTAATTATAATGGGATGGGTGAACAAGGCTATGGTATCTATTCTTACCGGTTTCTTTGGAATAGGTGAAAATGAAGTTTACTTATACATTTTTGGATGTATGTTTCTCGTTGCTGTCTATTCTGCACTTTCAGGCTTGTGGGGGGTTTTGGTCACCGATGCATTTCAGTTTATCATGGCAATGACCGGCTGTATTATTCTTGCAGTAATTGTTGTTAATTCACCTCAGGTTGGTGGAATCTCAGGTATGCAGGAAAAGCTGCCGGATATTGTTTTTAACTTTTTCCCTGAAATTTCTGATGTTGAATCAACAGCCGGAACTTTAGCTCTAACCGTCGTTTCATTTCTTGCTTACATCGGAATAATATGGTGGGCTTCGTGGTATCCTGGTGCTGAACCGGGCGGAGGCGGTTATGTAGCTCAGAGAATGATGTCGGCGAAAGACGAGAAGCATTCTTTATTTGCAACACTTTTTTTTCAGATTGCACATTATGCAATTCGGCCATGGCCATGGATAATTGTCGGAATTTCTACCCTGATATTGTATCCGGATCTTTCAGCTAATGAGAAAGGTATGGGTTATGTGTATGCAATGAGGGATTTTCTTCCGGCAGGATTACAAGGATTGCTGATCGCAGCTTTCTTCGCTGCCTATATGAGTACTATTGCAACTCAGTTAAACTGGGGAACATCGTATATAATAAATGATTTTTACAGGCGGTTTATTAAAAGAGATAAAGATGAAAAGCATTACGTTTTTTCTTCAAGGGCAGTCACTATCCTTTTGATGATTGTCTCAGTGATTGTTACATTATTCATAACAAGTATATCAGGTGCCTGGCAGTTCATTATGGAATGCGGTGCAGGTGTTGGTCTGGTTTTAATTTTAAGATGGTTCTGGTGGCGCGTCAATGCGTGGTCGGAAATAACTGCCATGGTAACTCCGTTTGTTTTATACCCGGTAATCACTTCATTCGGGTACACATTTCCATTTACATTGCTAATTTTGGTTCCGGCTACGACTGCAGCTTGGCTCACAATAACATTTTTAACTCCGCCAACAGATTATGATACCCTGAAATCATTTTACATCAAAGTTCATCCCGGGGGGAAACTCTGGAAAAAAATTTCGGATGAAATGCCTGAAGTAAAAAGCGATGGAAATTTTTTAAAAATGTTTGTTAACTGGATATTTGGTGTTGTGTTGGTATATTCAATTTTATTTGGAACAGGGGAACTTATTTTTGGAGACTATTTACAATTTTTTATTTATACTGCCGCAGCAGTTGTATCCATAATTATTATATATAAAAATCTTTCGGATATGGGTTGGAAATCAGCGGTTGATTAATTAATGATGAATCTCAAAGATGAACTAAGAAATATAAAACTCATTGTCTCAGATATTGACGGAACTTTGGTGTCTGATGATGGCACAATCGGAACCGAAACAAAAAAGCTAATAAAACAATTATCGGAACTGGGAGTTACTTTTACTCTTGCGACCGGTAGGCTGCATTCGGCTGCTGAAGAAATTGCAAAAGAAATTGCACTTGAAGGACCAATCATTTCATTGGATGGGAGCCTGATCCGAACCTATCCTGAAGATAAAATAATTTATGAAAATTTTATCAAGCATAAATACGTTAACAGGGCACTTAAATTTGCAGAAGAAAATCTTTTTAATATTGTTCTATGTCATGCTGATAAAGTTTATTACACCGAACAGAATACAATAATTCCCGAACTGTTAAGCAAATACGGCGCAATTTATGAAGAAGTGAGTTCATACAATGATTATATTAATGGTACTTTGGAAATTGTTTTCACGAGCGATATGAAATATGCATTAAAAAAAGTCGCCGAACGTTTTATATTTCCTTATTCACTTGGGTGCAGCATTTCATTTTTCAGATCGCAAAGAAGAAATAATATTTTTTATCTCGAAGTCAGGAAATCCGGGTGCAGTAAAGGAACCGCGCTTAAAAGAGTTTTAAAATACCTGAATATAAAAACATTTGAAGCAGCAGTTTTAGGTGATTGGTATAATGATATCAGTTTATTCGACACGAAAGCGCTTAAAGTTGCCGTTGCCAATGCCATTCCTGAAATATTAAAGAAAGCTGATATAATAACAAGCAGAACAAATAATGAGGAAGGTGCCGCAGAATTTTTTGAAATGATATTGAGGGCAAAAAAAGGATTGCTATGACTCAGCAGGAAATCAAAAACAGGAAAAACGGAATTTTATTAAAATTGCTCCTGGGAATAGTTACAGTAATAATTATTGTTATGATGTTTCCTAAAGGCGAATCTATCGAGTTTGAAATTTCGGAAGGTGCAATCTGGCTTTATGATGATTTGATAGCCCCATTCAGTTTTCCAATTAAAAAAAGTGAAGAAGTTTACAGGCATGAAGTCAAAGAAGCAGAAAGAACAGTTTACCCCGTATTTGTAAGTACACCTGAAAATTCTCAAAAGAGTATCGATTCATTAAAAAATTACAGCAGCTATCTGCTCAAAATCATTGATGAGCTGATTGGCACTGAACCGGAATCCTTTACCAGTCCTACCTTCCTGAGTACTTCGTCATTTTCAAAATTTATGAATCTCCGGATAAGGGAAAGAAATCTGCTCAGATCAAGAGACCCCGATCTTAAAGATATTTTTGTGAAGGTAGGAACTATCCTCAGTTCTGTTTATAATAAAGGTGTGATGAGTATTGATGCAGGCCAGGAGGTCAGAGACAGCATTGCAGTCCGGTCAGGCAGGATAGACAGAATTGAACCTATCTCAAAATATTTATTCATGAACCAGGTAAGGACCGAAGTAGAAAATGAAATTGCAAAGCTTAACTATTCTAATGATCTTGAAAATGCCCTTATCGAGTATTCTGCTCACTTCATTTTTCCAAACCTGGTTTACAGCGATGAACTCACAAAAGAATTATTTGAACAGGCGAGGAATAATGTTTCAAAGTACACAGGAATCGTAAATGAAAATGAAAGAATTGTAGCAAAGCATGACAGGATTACAAAAGAAGCAAAACTGAAAATAGAATCGTATAAGGAAGCAAAGGGGGAGATGATTGGCAATGAAGGTATAATTCTTCAGCATATCGGTAAGTTTATTCATATCGGATTACTTGTGGCACTGCTTGTAACCTACATTTTTCTATTCAGAAAAAAAATATTTTATAACACACAAAAACTGATGATCATTCCAATCCTGCTGATCTTCATTTCATTTATCACTTTCCTAATTAACCAATTGCAGGTTCAGGCTCCGGTTCAGTTCCTGATATTTATCCCTGCTGCCTCGATGCTGTTTACAATAATTTTCGATTCACGTGTGGGATTTTATTCCACTGTTATTATTGCTTTAATCCTTGGAGCTTTAAGGGGAAACGATTACACCTTTATGGCGATGAACCTTATAGCAGGAGGAATTTCTGTTTATTCCGTCAGAGATATTAAAAACCGTTCCCAGATATTCAGATCATTTTTATTTATTCTCCTGGGATATTTTCTTTCGATCCTTGCATTTGGGCTTGAAAGATTTTCACCTTATGATTCTATGCTGATTGAATTTGCATTTGCAGCATCCAATGCTTTGATAAGTCCTGTTCTCACTTATGGGTTGCTGATATTTTTTGAAAGATTGTTTAAAATTACTACAGACCTCACATTGCTTGAACTGTCCAATTTTGACCGCCCGTTATTACGTGATCTTGCAAGAAAAGCTCCCGGCACATTCAACCATTCAATGACGATGGGAACAATAGCAGAAGCTGCCGCTGAAAAAATTGGTGCAAACCCATTGCTGGCAAGGGTTGGAGCTTATTATCATGATATAGGTAAAACAATCTCACCGCAGAATTTTGTAGAGAACCAGCTGAATGAAATAAACGTTCACGAAAATTTAAAACCAGAGGAAAGTATAGATTTAATTCTGAACCATGTGAAAGCCGGGATTGAGCTCGCTCACGAAAATAATATTCCCCAGGAAATTGTTGATTTCATCCCGATGCATCATGGTACAACAGCGATGACTTTTTTCTACGAAAAAGCAAAAAAACTTTATAGTGAACAAAAAGTTGACGTTAATCTTTTCCGTTATCCCGGTCCCAAACCTAACACAAAGGAAACTGCAATTGTGATGCTGGCTGATGGATGCGAATCTGCTGTGCGTTCTATCCGTGAACCGGATCCCGTCAAAGTCGAAAATGTAATTGGTAATATTTTTAAAGAACGAACACAGGACGGACAGCTGGAAGAATCACCTGTTACTCTCAAGGATATTACAAATATGAAAGAAGAATTTTTGAAAATTTTACTCGGGCAGCATCATAAAAGAATTAAATATCCCAGGCAGGAAGAAATGGAAAAGGGCTCGGCAGAAGAGAAAAAAAACTAATGGACCTGTTTCTAAAAGAATATTTATCTTCTCTAAAACTTGAAAGAAACTTATCTGAAAATACTATATCATCCTACAAAAATGACATTCGTACTTTTATAGGTTTTTTATCGTCACGGAATATTAATGATCCGGATGAGATTACATTCCAGCAAATAAATTCATTTTTTTCTTCTCTCTCAGATCTTGGTTTAAGCGATACTTCAAGCGCAAGATACAATTCATCTCTGAAAGGATTTTTCAAATATCTTTTCCTCAACAGCTACATCAGGATCAACCCGATGGATAGAGTCGCTTCGCCAAAGATTCATAAGAGCTTACCTGTTGTCTTAAATGTAAGTGAGATTCAAAAAATACTTGATGCACCGGATATTAATAAAAAACTTGGTATAAGAGACAAGGCAATCCTTGAAATGTTTTATGCCTGCGGTTTGCGCGTTTCGGAATTACTGGGCATCAAATTATCCGATTTATTCTTTGACCAGGAAATGATCAGGGTGTTTGGAAAAGGATCTAAAGAAAGACTTGTCCCGATTGGAAGTTCGGCAATAAACTGGACCGGAGAATATTTAAAAAAGAGCAGACCTCTGCTGATAAAAAAACTTAAAAGTGCTAACTATCTTTTTCTGAATAACAGGGGAACAAAACTCACCCGGATGTCAGCCTGGAAAATAGTTGACCGTTACGTTAAAGAAGCAGGAATTAAAAGAAAAGTTCATCCGCATACATTCAGGCATTCCTTTGCAACTCATTTGCTTGAAGGAGGAGCTGATCTCAGAGCTGTTCAGGAAATGCTTGGTCACGCAGATATCTCGACCACTCAGATTTATACACATATTGATCGTGAATACCTTAAGCAGGTTCATAAAGAATTTCATCCGAGAGGATGAATTATTTACTTACAAAAATATTTTTCTTCTTGCTGCATACCATTTTCTTTAATTATATCTGCATTCAAAATGGATTTTATTTTAAGTAATTTCATCTGCAATAATTAAGAAATGTGGAATTTCCTGATGCCTAAGTCTGCTCAAATACTGTTCCTGGCTGGATTAATATTCTTTCAGTATGCCTGTGAAAATCAAAAAAAACCGGCAGACGAAAAAAACATTAACAGCACTTTAAATGAACAGAAAGATTCTCTCTCCCATTTTGCATATGTTGCCCTTGCTTACGGCAAACCGGCGATTTATAAATACGATATCGTGAAAGGAAATTTTGAACTTCTATGGTGGGATCAGGACGATTTTGTGATTGCCTTAATTACTGATCACAAAACCAACATTTCATTTTTTATAACCGCACGAAAAGTCGGCCAGAAAGGTAATTTCCCTTTTATAAGCAATATTGAACTTTACAGAATTAACCCAAAGGTCACTGAGGTCGATTTTATAAGCAGCATCGGTAATTCTATGCAGATAAATGCTTACTGGAATGATGAAGGAAATTTTGAACTGGTGTTTACCGACATTGATAAGACAATATCATCTTACATAAATAAGTGCGTCCAGGTATACAACTCTTTTGGAAAAATTATTGATGATAAAGTTGAAACTTTCGATCTGGCAAAAACCGGCTATCCGCAGCTTCTTCCGAAAAAAAGTTCAACTGTGTCTGAATCCGGACGGTATGGAATTTCGGAAATTAATGATTCAGTTTATCTGAGAACAGCGGGAGATAAAAAAGAACAATTTATCACGCTGATTGATGGCAGCATTTCGGAAGTAGGCTGGAGCAGAGACGAAGATTATTTATTCTTCTCGACTTCCAACGCAAAAGGTAGCACAGATAAATCAAAAGATTCTCCGGTTTCAGGACTTTATATATATGATATCAAAAAAGATTCATTGGTCTCAAGCTGGATAGGACCTGGCAGAAAAGATTTTTTTACGACTGGTGATTTATTGATATTTGAAGACGGTCTTGCAGAAAACTCATATATCGTTGTTTATAATTTCAGGGAAGCTGAGCAATTGAATACATTTACCCGGAAAGGCGGCAACGGCTTAAAAAACATTTCAGAAAAGAAACATTAGCCCCGTGTATGAAGTCGTATTTTAAAATTCTAAATTATGTTCGTCCCTACTGGAAGCATTTGATTTTAACTTTTGTCTTCTCCCTGTTATTTGCTGCATTCGGTGGGATGTCCGTTTATCTTACGATTCCATTGCTTGATACATTGTTCCAGGAATCATTGAGCAAAGCCGGCACTGAACAGGTTGTTCCCGAATCCACAGAAAGTATAATGCCAGACTGGATAACCGGAATTGCTAATGATATTTCCGATTACTTCAGAGAAATGGTTTTAACCGGCGAGCAGGTTGACGTACTCGTTAAGATATGCATTGTTATCTTCCTCGCATTTTTCTTTAAAAATGTTTTCGGTTATCTGCAATCTTATTTTATGGCATACGTTGAGTACGCTTCGATGAAAGATCTCAGAGATTCCGCTTACCGTCATTTACACCAATTGCCATTGAGTTATTTTAAAAAAGAACGTGTCGGAAATCTTATCTCAAGGTTTACAAACGATGTTAATAAAGTTCAGGAAAGTATTTCTGCAACTTTCAATAACCTGATTAAAGAACCGATCGTGATAATTGTATTCCTCGGAATAGCTGTTGGAATAAGCTGGCAGTTAACAGTGTTCGCTCTGATTATTCTGCCGGTATCGATGTTATTTATACTTTGGATCGGGCTAAAGATTAGAAAGCAAAGTTCTGTTGTGCAGGCGAAAATTGCAGACATTACAAGTGTACTCCAGGAGACTATTTCGGGAGTTAAAATTGTAAAAGCTTTCGGTATGGAAAATTTTGAAAATAGGAAATTTGAAAAGGAGACCGGTAGTTTTCTGAAATTGATATTAAGAATAGTGCGGATAAGAAATGCTGCATCTCCGATAACAGAACTTATCAGTGTACTCGTGGGTGTGATTATTATTTATTACGGGGGTTCACTTGTCCTGCAGAAAGATATGATTTCGGCCAGCCAGTTTATGGGATTTTTAATTGCGATATTCCAGATGATGAGCCCAATTAAAGAGTTAAGTACAGTGAACAGCAGGATGCAGGAAGCAAGCGCTGCTGCAGATAGAATCTTCGAAATACTCGAGACTGAGCCTTACATAAAAAATTTACCCGGTGCAAAAGAGCTTAGAATATTTTCAGATGTAATAATTTTTGAAAACATTTATTTTCAATTTGATGATTCCGCTGAATTGATTCTTGACAACATAAGTTTCCCGGTCAGGAAGGGAGATATAATTGCACTTGTCGGTCCAAGCGGCGGTGGAAAATCAACTTTGGTAGATTTAATTCCAAGATTTTATGATCCAACACAAGGAAGAATTCTGATTGACGGCAATGATATAAAAGATGTTACTATCGAATCCTTAAGAAGCAAGATGGGTATTGTCACGCAGGAAACTTTTTTATTTAACTCAACCGTGAAAGATAACATTGCTTATGGATTGACTGATTTTCCGATGGATAAAATAATTGAAGCTGCAAAAACTGCTAATGCGCATGAATTTATTATGGAAATGACAAATGGTTACGATACAATTATCGGGGAAAGAGGTATTAAACTTTCCGGAGGACAAAGACAACGATTAACGATTGCACGTGCATTACTAAAAAATCCGGATATAATGATCTTTGATGAAGCAACATCTGCCCTGGATAACGAATCCGAAATTCTTGTTCAGCAGGCAATCGAAAGATTGATGCAAAACAGAACCACATTTGTAATCGCACACAGGTTAAGCACTATCCGGAATGCAACAAGCATTCTTGTATTGGATAAGGGGAAGATAATACAAACAGGTACACACGAAGAACTTATACGAGCGGAAAAAGGTTTGTATAAAAAATTATACGAGATGCAGTTCAGGGATTATTAATGCTGAATGAAAAAAAAACTGATGTCAGAATACTTGACTACGCCATCCTCGTCTTTAGTCTCATCTTCGTGCTCAGCCTGAGCAACTCCATTTTTGTAAATCAGATTGGATATTTCTTCACCCTGATATTTTTGTTGATCAGGTACGCTGTTACTCGTGAAAACCAATTTAGAAAAACAGGATTGGAGATTGCATTTCTACTTTATCTTCTTGCTGAAATTTTATCGACAATATTTTCCGATCATTTCTCCGATTCATTCCAGAATCTAACTAAACGGGTGATTCTGATTCTTATAGTTTATACCGTCATTGCCGCAACAACTGATTTAAAAAGAGGTAAACTTTTTTTAAAGCTTTACATTGCCGGGACAATCATTACTGTATTAATCTATCTTTACCTTTCTTTTGACTACTTCATAAATAATATTTACAACATAACACAATCAGGTCCTTCATTATTTCAATACCCGATAACAGCGAGCGAAATAATGAGCTTTACAGTAATCTTCATGTTTGCATTCCTTGTAAATGAAAAGACTAATATTAAAACAAAATTATTTTTGTTTGCAGGATTTTTGATTTCAGCTCTTGCTTTGTTTGCAACTTATAAAAGAACTGGCTGGATTGGAGCAGCATTTGGAATCTTGGTAATTCTGATCGTAAGGAAGCAATGGAAAATGTTAATTACCTGTGTCATTTTATTGGTGATGCTGCTTCAGTTTGAAAATAACATAAGTGAACTAGTTATTTATGATGCATCAAATTCAGATTTAAAAGAGCTATCCAGAATTAAAACCGAAGGCAGAGCTAATCATGTTTTTCACCTGGACAATTATAAAGTTGTCAGCGATTATGAAAATGGAATCAGCATTTACAAAAATTCAGTGTTGATTAAAAATCTCCCGACACCTGCACCTGTAATATCTTTTTCACACTTTAAGGGTGATTTATTCCTGGCAAGCCTGGTTGATACAAGATTTCTTGTCCTCAGGAAAGACTCACTTAATTTTATTGTGGTTGATGAAATCATTCCGCCCGGTTATACCGTTAATTATAAAATTGCAAATGGCTTGTTGTATGTTCTAGACTCAGATAGCGGACTCACAATTTATGAATTTAAAAATGAGGGGATCAAAATTTTTAAATATCCTCAATTCGGCAATTACAAATTTCTTTTTGTTGATTCTTTAAAGATATATTTATCTTCAGTTGATTCGGGACTATCAGTTTATGCATTAGAGAAAAATCTTCCTGGTAAAAGAATTTATTCCGATAAGAAAAAAAACCTGGAATACCTGTTTCACGGTAAAGATATTTTAATTGCTTCATACCCTGACGGTATAATTTATTTTAAAACAGACAATGAACAACTCAGGCTTTTAAGTAAAATTGGCTCGATAAATAATGTAAGAGGTGTTGCGAGCTCAGATTCAGGTTTTTACATAATAAAGGGAGCCGGCGAACTCATTGAATTGAAACTTACTGAAAACGATTTTTTAGAAATAAGCCGAACTTTCAATCTCGGGTTTATACCTAATTCAACTAGTTATATCAATGGAAAGCTATATTTAACAAAAGTAAAAAGAAGCAGACTGCTGAGCATTTTCGATCCTTATATTCCTTCAAACTTTAACCGTATTGCTTTGTGGAGAGCTGGCTTTGAAATTTTTAAAGACCACCCGTTGTTTGGTGTCGGTGATATCGATCTGGCAGAATATTACAAACAATACAAACGTCCGTTCGATAAAGAAATCCAGGGACATATGCATAATAACTTTATACATTTTCTTGTAACTCTCGGCTTGTTTGGATTACTGGCTTTGCTGTTCCTGTTTGCAAGGATGATTATTATTGATTATAAAATTTATAAAGACGTGAAAGACCAGCCATTTCTTTCTTCACTTTCACTTGGAACGCTCGCAGCCTGCTGCGGATTCCTTGCGTCCGGATTGACTGAATTAAATTTCTGGGATCACGAAATTCAAACTATGGTTTGGTTCACATTTGGTTTAAATATTGCTTTATTTTTATTGTCAAAAAAAGAAAGTCGTTCCTGACATATGGATAAACCGGATACAAATAAAATACTTGAAGCTGTTACAAAATATTCCTCGGAATTAAAGGATGTAAATGAACTTGCAATAATTCTTGCTGCAGGACATGGTAAAAGGTTGAAATCTGAAAAATCAAAAATGCTGCATACAATTCTTGAAGTGCCGACAGTTGAAAGAGTTTACAATGCCTGCATTAAAGCGATTAAAGAAATAAACGTAATCATAGTTGCTGGAATTAAAGCAGTCGATGTAATGCACGCTCTCGGCAAAAAAAGAAAAATGATTTACGTTTACCAGGAAGTCCAGCACGGAACCGGACACGCTGTACAGGTTGCACTTGAAGGATTAAAAAATATTCCTGCAGATGCAATTGTTTACATTCTTCCAGGTGATATGGGACTGATTGATGCTGAAACCATAAAACAATTCCGTGAAAAGTTTTTAAAATCTAAAGCTGATATG
>DATDOL010000140.1:0-3829 GCA_035293265.1 Ignavibacteriaceae bacterium
GAATCAATTAATGCTGCCTGAATTTTATCTGCTAATTTGTTGAGAGGATTTAAATTCGTGCTTATCTCAGAAATTAATTTCGTTTTACCTGAAGACAGATATTCGATGATTGCAGGCAGTCTTTTTAAAGATGATTTAAGCACAACAACTTCACGTGGATTTGCTCTCGCTGTACAAATCCTTGAAATCAGTCGTTCTAGGTCACCGATTTCTTTTAGCTCAGTTATTATTTTATTTCTTAATGATTTATCCTTAACTAATTCCTCAACACTGTCGAGCCTGTCGCGGATTTTCTCAATGTTACGGAGTGGTGCTGAAATCCATTTTTTCAAAAGTCTACCACCCATGGCAGTTGAAGTTTTATCGAGAATAGAAATCAACGATCCTTCCCTGCTGCCTTCACGGATAGTGTAAGTTATTTCAAGATTTCTTTTTGTCGACGAATCAAGCAGCATATATTCGGATGGATTATAGAGTGAAATAGAATTCAAGTGAGAGAGACTTACTTTCTGAGTTTCCTGCAGGTAATTGAGGACTGCGCCGGCTGCAATTATACCACAGTGCAAATTTTCAATTCCGAATCCTTTCAAGTTAACCGTTTTAAATTGCATT
The DNA here is from genome assembly GCA_035293265.1 of Ignavibacteriaceae bacterium. Classification (GTDB taxonomy): domain Bacteria; phylum Bacteroidota; class Ignavibacteria; order Ignavibacteriales; family Ignavibacteriaceae; genus DATDOL01. The sequence goes on from DATDOL010000140.1 coordinate 613, forward strand.
AATAGTAATTCATTTGCATAATCAAAATTAAAAATCCAGTCATCCAGCTTTGTAAGCCTGATAGAAGAATTAATCTTTGAAATTAATTTTGTAAAGAAATCTTTTTCGCTTTTCCTGATTACTATTTCTGCAGGTGAGATTGATTCTATCTGCCGGGCAAGTTCTGTTTCCGGAACTTCAAAAGTAAAGTATTCGCCGGTAGAAACATCTGCGAATGAAATACCAGCTATTTCATCTTTAACAAACACAGCCAGCAGATAATTATTTTTTTTATGATCAAGTAGTTTATCGGATAAAGTCACACCCGGAGTAATGACTTCAACCACTTCCCTTTTCACAATGCCTTTTGCGAATTTTGGATTTTCAACCTGTTCGCACACAGCAACTCTGTATCCGGCTCTGACAAGTTTCGGCAGATATGAATCAATTGCGTGATGAGGAAAACCTGCAAGCGGAACATCTTCAGCAGCACCGTTAGCCCTTCTGGTCAAAGTAATTCCTAAAACTTTTGAAGCAATTTTTGCATCTTCTTCAAATGTCTCAAAGAAATCACCAACACGGAACAGCAAAATCGTATCAGGATTTGCTTTCTTGACCTTGTAGTACTGCGTCATTAAAGGAGTTTGATTCATAACATTTATAGTTCAGTTGAAGGTAAAAATACCTTAATAATAAAAGAATTTCAATTTAAAGAATTATAATCTGATTTTTAGAAAAAGAGCGGTTGTAATGCAGTTTAACTTATTTCATCTTAATTGGTTAATATTGAAAAGATTTCGCTTTTTAATATATTTGCCACTAAATTAATCAGAAGAAAACTGTTTACATTTTTGCGACTTCTCTTCCTTATTTTACTATTTATTCGCAGTCAAAAAATTCAGGAGCTTAATGAAAAAAATAGGAATACTATTCGGTCAGGAGACAACATTTCCACCTGCTTTCGTTGAAAAAGTAAATTCAAAAAAAGAAAAAAATGTAACTGCAGAATTTGTAAAGATTGAAAAAGTCATACAGGGCGAGCTTTGCGGTTATGATGTAATTATTGATCGTATCTCCCAGGATGTTCCGTTCTACAGAGCTTATCTGAAAAATGCAGCACTTAACGGAACTGCTGTCATCAATAATCCTTTTTGGTGGAGTGCAGATGAAAAGTTTTTTAACAATGCGTTGATGACGAAACTGGATGTTGCTGTTCCAAAAACAGTTTTGCTTCCGTCAAACCAGCATCCTGATGATACAGATTCAAATTCATTCAGGAATTTAGCTTATCCTTTAAAGTGGGAAGAGATGTTCAAGTATGTTGGATTCCCTGCTTACTTTAAACCATTTGCTGGCGGCGGATGGAAAAATGTTTATCGCCTGAATAACCCCGAGGAATTTTTCAAAGCATACAATGAAACCGGACAACTTGTTATGATGCTTCAGGAAGAGATAAAATTTACAGAATATTTCCGCTGCTATTGTTTAGACAGATCTGATGTTCACATAATGCGCTACGATCCGAAGCAGCCGCATCATCTGAGATATGTAAAAAATCCAAAACCGATCGAAGGAAATTTACTTCAGAAGCTTACTGAAGCCGTACTCATAATAAACAATGCACTTGGATATGATTTTAACACGGTTGAACTTGCTTTGAGAAACGGTGTTCCGTATGCAATTGATTTCTGCAATCCTGCACCCGATGCTGATATAATTTCTATAGGCGAAGAAAATTTTAACTGGATAGTTGATGCTGCAGCGAATATGGCAGTCCGCAGAGCTAAAGCTCATATTCCCGGTCAGAATAATTTAACCTGGGGATCTTTTATTTCCCAGTTTGCTAAAAATGAAAATTTAATTTAATACGAAGAGAATGATTCTATGACTGAACCCGGATTATTTACATTAGGTGTCGAAGAAGAATTTCAGATTATTGACCCAAAAACTAGGGAATTGAAATCTCATATTCAGCAGATCATTGAAGATGGCAAAGTATTACTGGCTGAAAAAGTAAAACCCGAAATGCACCAGTCTGTTGTTGAAATAGGGACAGATATCTGCAGAGACATTCAGGATGCACGAGACCAGGTAACAAAACTTCGCCAGGAGCTTGCAAAACTTGCGATGAAAAATGGATTGAGAATTGCAGCAGCGGGTACGCATCCGTTCTCTCATTGGAAAGACCAGGCAATAACATCACATCCGCGTTACAAAGATATCATTGACAGCTACCAGCAGGTTGCCCGTGCAAATTTGATTTTCGGTTTGCACGTTCACGTTGGTGTCGACGATAGAGAAACTGCACTTCATATTATGAATGCAGCGAGATATTTTCTTCCGCATATTTTTGCACTTTCAACAAACTCACCATTCTGGCTCGGGAGAAACACAGGATTTAAATCGTACAGAAGCAAAGTCTTTGATCGTTTTCCACGTACCGGGATTCCCGATTATTTCAGCAGCCTTGCTGAGTATGATAACTTCGTTCAGCTTCTGGTAAAAACAAACTGCATTGATGATGCAAAAAAAATCTGGTGGGATATAAGAGCGCATCCTTATTTCAACACGCTCGAATGGCGTATTTGCGATATCCCGATGAGAGTCGATGAAACTATTTGTCTCGCAGCAATCATGCAGGCTGTGGTTGCAAAACTTCATAAGCTGATAAAACAAAATCTTGGTTTCAGACTTTACAGGAGAGCATTGATTGCCGAGAACAAATGGCGTGCTGCACGTTATGGAATTCATGGAAAGCTCATCGACTTTGGTAAGAATGAAGAAGTTGAATTTAAAATACTCGCCGGTGAACTGCTCGAATTCATCGATGATGTTGTTGACGGACTTAAGTCGCGTGAAGAAGTAAATTATGTTAAGAAAATCCTGGAAAACGGTACAGGTGCCGACAGGCAGCTTGAAGTATACCAGCAATCTTCTGATACGAAAAATGTTGTCGATTATATTATTGAAGAGACTCATGTTGGTTTGAATGTTTAACTGAAACCTGCTAATCATTACACAGAAATTAAATGACCAAACAAAAAATTAATATTGCAACGATAGATTTATATAACAACGAACGAAATGAAGGCATGCGCTGTTTGAAAGAAATAGTTCATGATGCTAAAAAAGAATATAAGGAACTCGATATTAGTTATGAAGTTTTTGAAACAAGATTCAAAGGTGATGTCCCTGATATTGAAACCGATATTTTTCTTTCGTCGGGCGGACCGGGAAG
>DATDOL010000141.1:0-7242 GCA_035293265.1 Ignavibacteriaceae bacterium
TATCATGTGGAGTACAGGAAACGAGTGTGGTTTAGGCCAGGTTCATTTTGATATGGACGATTATGCAAGGAAGACTGATAAAACAAGATTCATTATGCATCAATCGAATGATCCTGACGGTGAGGCCCCTTATGTTGATATAATTGGTCCACGTTATCCAACTGTTTCAAGATTGAAACATATTGCACTCACAACACAGAAGCCTGTTGTTATGGGTGAATATGCTCATGCTATGGGAAACAGTCTTGGACAGTTTGATGAACTGTGGGATTTGATTTTCTCTATGGATAAGCTGCAGGGTGGTTTTGTGTGGGATTGGGTTGACCAGGGACTGAATACAAAATTAATTCTCACCCCAGATATATCAAAATACAAAATAACTTCTGCCGTTATTGGAAACCCATCATACATTGAAGGGCAAAAAGGAAAAGCAATTAAGCTTAGCGGGCTTGATGATTGGATTGAAGTTTATAATCATCCTGTCTTTGATGAACTGACAAACAATATTTCAATTGAATTCTGGATTAAACCCGACAAATGGTTTATTGAGAATCCTATTGTAACACGTTCGAATCAATTTGGTGTCACACAAAAATATCCTGATTCACTTTCATTCTATATTAATAATTATTGGAATAATATTACAACTTCACTCCCATCAAACTGGGAGGGTAGCTGGCACAAAGTAAAATCAGAGTATGATGGAAAAGAAATGAGATTGTTTATCGATGATGAATTAAAAGTTAAGAAAGATTATCTATGGAATCTTCGTTTCACCCAATACCCGGTTAATGCTGGAAGAGATTATTTGAAAGATACGGATCAGCATTTGGGATGGATTTCCAATTGTGCAATAGATGAAGTTGTTATTTCAGGAATCATAAATGATAAAAAAGATACCTTGCTATATCTGCCTTTTGACGAAACCTTTTCAGGAGGAAACTTTGTTTATTATGGTGCAAGCTCATTCGATTGCAACGGGATAATATTTTATGATAGAACTCCCCAGCCTGAGCTTTTCCAGGCAAAGAAAAGCCAGTCGCCCATAAAGTTTGAATTAAAAGATGACAAAATCATAATTACCAACCGTTATAGTTTTACAAACCTGAGTGAAATTGACTTCAATTGGTTCTTATACAGCGATGGGAAATTGGTAAAGAATGGATCTTTTGAAATTGATTGCGCACCGTTAAGCAGTATCACAATAAAATCTCCAGTTGAAGAAATTAATTCCACAAAAAATGAAGAATACATCCTGGAATTAACAGCTAATGTTAAAGAACCAAAACCATGGGCAGCAAAAAGTGATGAAATAACTTTTGAACAATTTGTTCTTTCAACTTCATCTTTTGATGAAAAAGTATTAGTAAAAGATGGTGACATAAATTTTGAAGAATCATCTGATGAATTTCTAATTCATACAGGAAAAACCGATTTCAGAATTAATAAAACAACTGGCGAATTTACTATTTCTAAAGATTCTGGAGTAATTACTTCCGGACCCGAATTAAATGTCTGGAGAGCTCCGATATCTAATGAAAGAGTTGACTGGGGAAGGGCTGAATCTGAAGACTGGTATCAGACAGGGTTAAACAGGTTAATCCTGGATTCGCTGGATTTACAACAAACCAGGGAAAGTGGAAATCTTAACTTTTATTTGAAACAGTTTTACAGGTTGCCTGAAAATGAGGATTACATTATAAATCAGTTTATTTATACTTTTTATGCGAATGGCGCACTCAGGATAAACCAGAAAGTTGATTTCGTAGGGTACTTCCATTATGAATGGCTTCCAAGAGTTGGAATGAAATTTAAAATTCCCAAGTTATTCGAAAATGTTTCATGGTATGGAAGGGGACCGTTTGAAACTTATCCTGACAGAAAAACAGGAGCTAAAATTGGCATACACGAATTGAGTGTTGATTCATTTTATGTCCCTTATGTTCAGCCGGAAGATTATGGAAACAGAACAGATGTAAGATGGCTGAAACTTCTTGGTAAAGATGAAAATTATACAATCTCTTCAAATGGGTTATTCAACTTTTCTATAACACCATATTCGGAAATGGAAAGGGCAGTATATCCATTTCAATTAAAAGAAGATGAAATGCTGAACTTGAACATCGATTACAAAATAACCGGAGTTGGAGATACACCTGTTCCAACTTTACCTAAATATAGAACGTATCCAATGAGTTATGATTATTCAATCATCTTGATACCGGAATAGCTCAACGAAATGAATATGATTAAAAAAATATTATTACTCCTGATTTATTCTTTAGCCGGGAATTTGTTTATTGCTTCATTTTATTCTAACGGTTCAAAGAGTAACACACTTGCTATAGTAGGTACAAAGGAGGGCTTACTTATACAAATAAAATGAATATTACATCAATTATTAAACCGGAGGTAAAATGTTAATAAAAACTACTGTTTTTTTTGTCATCTTGATTGCTATGCTTAGCTCTCAATTATTGTGGGGAGCTGATGGTAGGATTGAGGGTAAAGTCACTGATGCAACAACCGACGAACCGCTTGTGGGTGCAAATGTTTACCTGGAAGGGACAAGTATTGGCACTGCAACAAATATTGAAGGGCAATATATAATACCCAATCTTTCAGCAGGGTTCTATACATTAAAGGTTTCATACATTGGTTATGAACCAAAAACAATTCAAGTAGAATTAAAAAATGATCAGCACATTGAAGAAAATATAGAGCTGACTGTAGTAACTGTTTCCACAACAGAAATATTAGTCACAGCCCAGGCAAGCGGTCAAAATTCAGCTATCAACCAGCAATTAGCATCGGATAATATTGTAAATATCGTTTCATCTGCTAGAATACAAGAGCTTCCTGATGCTAATGCAGCCGAATCGATTGGTAGGTTACCTGGAATTTCACTGGTAAGAGAGGGCGGTCAGGCAACACAAGTAGTAATTCGGGGAATTAGTCCGGAATATAACCAGGTTACGATAGCCGGTGTTCCTGTGCCTTCTAATGAAAGTGCGCGGCAAATTAGTTCAGACGATCCAGAGGGTAGTCGGTTTGGCGGCGGTCGTGGTGTTGACATGAGAATGATTTCGTCAAGCTCACTTGCCGGTATTGAAGTTTTTAAAACAAATACACCTGATATGGAAGCTGCAGTCCTTGGCGGTACTGTAAATTTGGGGATTAGGAAGGCAAGCAGATTAGTTCAGGTTGAATCACCATTGGGACTGTCATTTTTACCCGGAATTTCATTTCAGGCACAAGGTGGTTATACTGATCTTACAAATGAGTATAATAATTATAAATTCGATCTAAGTCTTGAAAGAAGATTTTTAGATGAACGTTTCGGTGTATTTGTTCAGGGTATTATACAGCAGCAAAATTTTACTTCGAACCGTTTAGATGCTAATTATACTCAGATTGCCAGAACGGTTAATCCGGATTCATTAGCTCTGACCGACCTTAATCTTTACTTTTATCCCAGAGAAGAAAAAAGATATAATGGAACCATTACATTAGATTATGATATTCCGAATGGAAATTTTGCTTTTACAAATATCTTTAGTAAAAGTGAATCAAACACCAGCTATTTTCGACAGCAATACGGTCTCGAAAGAGGCGGAAATAACATTCACTACTATGCCAATCACTCACCGAGTGAATTAAACCTTATCACAAACATTCTAAGTTATAATCAGAAATCATCCTTGGTAGATATTGATGCAACGCTTTCTCATTCTTATTCCGAGAATAGATCCCCTGATTCATGGGAAATTACATTTGAACAGCTTTCTACAGGATTGGATCAAATTGATGATCAGCTCCCACCTGTTAAAATAGCTGAACTGGCACACCAACGCTTTAGTCAGGACGCTATGGAATTGCGAAATGTACTTACAACCAATAGTTTTACCCGTCAGAGGGAATTAAGAGGATCGGTAGATCTCTCCAGAGATCTCAACATCGCAGATTTTCTCTCTTTACGGTTAAAAGCCGGTGGAATGTATTCCTATACTGATCGCTCTCATGATTATAATCGAGGGTATGGCTTCGTTTGGTTTGGCGAAATTGGTCAAAGAATTATAGCAGCCTATCCATGGTTGACAAGTGAGTATGGAATAGCGGGAGGTACTAATGAACGTTTTTTTATAACACCTTTTTTTGATCCCGACCTTAATATTGGTACATATCTGGATGGCGACTTTATTTTTGACAATAAATTAAATCTGGATATTATGCGGGGGATTAAAGATATTGTTGTTGATTATGGTAATAATTTAACGGGTGCACCTACAGGCGGTGCCGGTGCATGGGTACCCGATATGTTTGGCAATCAAGGCAGTGATTATTCCGGTAATGAAGATCGAAGTGCGGGTTATTTGATGGGTACATTTAATATAGGTCAGTTAGTTTCAATAATGACCGGTGTTAGATACCAAAACCTTACGACAACTTACAGGGCAAATCGTTTCTATAATGCCAGTGCTTCAAATCCATACCCCAATCAACTTCCCCACATAGACACGACAGTTACAAAAACTTATGGATATTGGCTGCCTGCCGTTAACGTAAAATTTAATCCTCTACCCTGGCTTAGTTTACGCGGTGCATATACAAATACATTATCCTATGCCAATTTCCGTGACATCATCCCCATTATCAATGTTTTTACCGGCCGCGTTACCTGGAATAATGTCGATTTAAAACCAATTCAGTCCGAAAACTTTGACCTGCAGCTTTCTGTGTATAATAATGAATTGGGATTGTTCACATTTGGCGGATTTCTGAAATATATTGATGATTTTGTGTTTCTTGAGTCTAGCTTTATAAGTCATCCGGAAAATTACGAAGGCTTATATAATGTTCCACGATATCCAAATTTGAATGTCAGAGGATATTCGATTAGAACATACTATAATAATCCTAATCAAGTTGAATTATGGGGTATTGAATCCGATTGGCAGACACATTTCTGGTACTTACCGGGCGTATTAAGTGGACTGGTTCTGAATGTGAATTATACACATGTATTTTCGGAAGCAAAATATCCTCTAACTGTTGTTGGTAATTCCGGACCTCCACTATTCCAAACCACTTATACTGATACAACATATACTGATCGTTTAATAAACCAACCGGATGATATTGTAAATGTTTCTTTGGGATATGACTATAAAGGTTTTTCAGTTTTAGTTTCCGCGATTTACCAATCAGCTATTTTCAATAGTACAAATTTCTGGAATGGATTAAGAACTGATAAGGCAGAATACCTGCGTTGGGATGTTGTTGCAAGACAGAAATTACCCTGGTATAACATTGAAATGTTCATGAATCTGAATAATCTGAATGGAGAGAAAGATACCTATCTGGTGAGAGGAAATAATTTTCGGCGTACAGATGAATCATACGGTTTAACCGCTCAATTGGGATTTAGAGTAAATTTCCTATAAATGCTTTTAATCACAAAACTCATAAAGAAAAGGAGGCAGAGCATATGAGAAGCAAATTCAAGTAGTAAGGGGGATAAAAATTAATTAATCAATCAATTAATCTTTAATGAAAGGAGTTCAATATGAACTTATTTACGTTCAACATGAAGTTATTTACCCAGATATTATTACTTGTGGTGCTCTTTTTATCAATCACAAGTATACAGTCTTTTGCACAGAAAGATTCCCTTGTTGTTTATGCGTGGCCTGCGGGAACCCTAAATAACACGATTAACGGAGATACCACATCAACAGGTGAAAGTGCACACGTTTATGTGCTTACTTCAGATACCACTTATTTTATAACAGAAGAAATCAGGATTAAGAATTTGGACCTTGTTGGGAAAATCACCAGTACAGGATACCCCCCGGTAATCGCACCTTGGATTAATGCGGATAATAGCTCACCTGGTAATATTGCTGTTGCTATAGATAATGGATATGTTCATTTTGATAATCTATATCTTATAGGAACACGCATAGATGGTTCTCAGGTTACACAACAGTTGATAAGCACCAGTGATAGCTGCAGATTGACAGTGGAAAATTGTATTATTGAGAATTTCGGTTCAACAGGAACACCTAACATATTAAATACCTGGAATGCTATTGGTTCGGATATTTTTGTTAGAAATACTCTGTTCCGTAATAATCAAAGTAATATTCCACAAAATCCGGGTATGAACTGGGCTGGTCCCGGGGTAAATGCTATTGACACAATGAGTGTAACAAATAGCACTTTCTTTGTAATGGGCGGTAATATTGAGGGCTCAGGTTCATCGATGGCTTATATAGAATTTGACCACAATACCATATTCATGCATACTAAATCTTCTCCATTCTCAATGCGGCAAATGCATAATGCAAAGATCACCAACAATATTTTCTTTAGTGTTTATTCTGCAGGTTTGGATTCAAACCATATATATAATTCGCAGGTTTATAATGCCAATTTCTTTAGCCCGCCTGCAGTTCTTACTATGGACTCACTTTATGAACAATTAGAAGGTGATCCCTATTTCCTTACAGAGGCAGACAGAAATATTGTAGCCGAAAACAATGCTTACTTTTGGCCGCAAAAAATTGTAGATAACTTTACAACTTTAAATAGCGATCCAAAATATCAAGTAGTTGGTGGTAGAATTACGGCTCCGGTATGGGCTGCTGCAAGACCAGGAGCGGAAGCTATTCTAACCTTGCCAAACATTCAAATAGCTGAGGCAGACAACTTTGGAGTAGATCCTGGTTTCGATGCTGCTTTGGTAGATGCTGCTTCCGATAGTATGGCAAGATTTGTCAGATACATCTGGGAAAATGGCGGCGATGGAACAGGTTCAAGACCTTTTCATAATTCTGCTAGTCCTTCAAATCCATATGCTGGTGTTCCTGCTGATTGGAAAACCACACAAGGTTATCCTGTAAGAGAGAACTTACGTTATACAAATGCAACTCTTTTAGTTGCTGATCCAAATGGTAATCCTATAGGCGACTTAACCTGGTATCCTGAAATTACTGTAGGAGTTAGAGAAATTCCGAATTCTGTACCAACAAAATTCAGCTTAAGCCAGAATTATCCGAACCCATTTAACCCAACAACGAAGATTAATTATAGTATCATAAACAGCGGGTTTGTAACACTGAAAGTTTTCAATGTTTTGGGACAGGAAGTTGCTTCTCTAGTAAATCAAGAACAAAAACCCGGTCAATATGTTGTAGATTTTGACGCTTCAAATTTAGCAAGCGGGATTTATATGTATAA
>DATDOL010000142.1:0-6087 GCA_035293265.1 Ignavibacteriaceae bacterium
ATCGGGATCATAAAGATTCATTATGCTTGCCTGTCCCTGTGCACAGATCTTTCCTTTCGAAACAGGATGATCAGGATTGCCGTCTATCTTGATTGGTCTTCCTTCTCTCGTTTTAATAAGTATTCCACATGCATTAGAACATGAAGTGCAGGTTGATGCATAATAATTCGCTTTGCCAATTGTAATTTCTTCCGGCTTGTTATTGTAAGGAACAATTGAGCCTTTATCTCTGTAATCAGAACAGGCTGTTCCTGCTAAAGCAGCGGATGCACCGAGTAAAGCCAAAAATTTTCTCCGGGAAAGATTTGATATTTCTTTGGTATCAAATCCATCGGTGACACCTTCTTTAAATTCATCCTGGTTTAAAGAAATAAATGAAGGATCATTATGCAGCTCTTCAAATGACTGCCAGTAATTCGGATCAGGGGTTAGGTTTTTGGATTCCAAATTTAATTCTTTCATCTGCTCAGACATTCTTATCACCTGGTTTTTCTCTCCGCACAGCAGATGGATTTATTTTAACGTTTACAGTGCTATTCTTTTTAAAACTTTTACTTTTGATTGCTAAAAACGGAATAGAAGATATAGCAGCTATTCCAACAATGCTTTTCAAAATTTTTTGTGAAAATATTTTTCTGTTCATATAATCGTAATAATTATTTAAAGAGCTTACCTGTGGCAAGCAAAACAATAATCGGGACCCTTGTTTACATTTTCAATATTTTTAAGTTCATTGTGTGCATCGCGGTGACAGTTTAAGCAGCTTGCCATCGTGAACGATCTCATCTGTCCTACTTTTTCCATTTGTTTGATTTCACCGTGACATGTTTCGCACTCTATTCCTTTATTAACATGAACACTATGATTAAAATAAGCATAGTCAGGTACTTTGTGGACTCTATTCCAAAAAATCGGCTTACCCTCATTATAGTATTCTGCCAGTTTAATTATTTCAGGTCTGTCTTTACGTGCAATTGTATGACAGTTCATGCAAGTTGCAACAGCAGGAACCATTGCATGCCTGAATTTTTCAGCAGCAACATGACAGTATTGGCAGTCAATCTGCATGTCACCGGCATGAAGTTTATGTGAGTAATTAATTGGTTGATCGGGTGTGTATCCCACTCCATCTCTTTCAGCTCTTGATGCAAAATAAGTAAGTGAAAACGAGGTAAGAACTACAAATATTGTTACTGGTAGTCTGTTTCTAAGTATATAGTCAAGGTAAGATTTTTTCATATCACTTTTTTATGTAAAGTGCAGATATCTTGAAAAAGTTTGCTTAACTCCCGGACAGATAACATGGTCTGTAACAAATTTATTCTATTACGTATTTGATAATGCTTTGAATTTAGTGACGCGCGGTAAAATTAATCTGACGCATAATTCAATGTTCAGGATTACCGTCGGAGATTATTACTTTTTGAACGGTCAAAATTATGAAAATGGATAATTAAAACAAATTACTTTAGTGGATTTTATTTTCTCAACTCCAGGTAAATTTTAACAGTACTCGAACACGTTAACGATTTAATCAGGAAATCTTTTTTAAAATCTGGGAAACTATATAAGCAGATACCAGCATTAAAAGCAGATAGATTAAAAATGTTTTTAACATCTTTGTAGTGAGGCGTAAATTTGATTTATAACCTCTCCATCCGCAATTTTTACAACGATAGAGTTCGAACCAGGTTACAGATTTTATAAATTTTTCCAGATTTTTTCTTGGACGTGAGTTCCTGAGTGAATTTGCATTTGAACACGACGGACAATTCAGATTTTGAAAAGCTTTAATCAGCATTTTTTAATTACTTAATATAATTTTATTAATATTCTGATAATTGCTATTATTAATATAGCTGCGAAAACCTTTTTTATAACAAATGTTGAAGAACGCATAGCCAAACTAACACCAACAAAGGAACCAATTATTGCTCCAATACCTAATGGGATTGCTGCTGGCAGTACAATAAAACCTAATGTCCATGCTTGCGAAGAGGAATTTGCATTTTGAAACAGGTAAGAGATGGTTGCAGTAATCATTGTGACTGACGCAATAATTGAAGAAGTTCCAACTGCTGTTCTCACCTCCACAAGAAATAAATTCATCAGTGCTGGCAGATAAATCACTCCACCCCCCAATCCTACGAATGAAGAAAATATTCCAACAAAAAACCCAAGCGGAAGATAATATTTTTTACTCAGCGGTTCAGAGAGCATAAGCCACTTTCGTTTATTCGATTCAAAGAGAATACTGATTAGAATTACAAAAAGAACCGAAGCAAAAATTATTTCTAAGGTTTTGGATTCTAACTTAACAACAAAAAAGGGAGTAATAAAAGCTGTTATAGCTGAACCGAGAGAGATTAAATTTGCGGTACTTCTTATAAAGTTTTTTGCCCTGATATGAAGTATTGCAGAATTTGTAACAGCCATAGCCCCAGTGAAGAGTGAGGTTCCAATGGTATAATACGCCAAAGTTGATTCCGGAATACCAACCAATGGAAGTAAAAAGTAAAGAACCGGAACAAATATTAATCCTCCCCCGATTCCTAACATCCCGATAAGTATGCCTGAGCCATAACCAACTACCAAGAATAACAGGATAATTAAAATTTCATTCAACGAACGTTAAGCAGTCTGTTATACACTTTTTTATCTTGCAAAATATTTATTGCAGTCTGAACCTGAGTATCCCTGGTGAACTGTTCAACTATTCTTCCTTCCATCCCGATATATCTTGAAGCAAGTTCAGCTTTTATTTCCCCCGTTATCTCATCTTCAAATAACCTGTATTCGCTTTTATAAAGTTTTTCCAGCTCACCTTCGATTGCTTTTAATTCATCTGCAAGATTCTGATCTTTTTCAGAAACTTCACTAATTAATTTGACAATTTCCTTTTCAACCTGAGACTGATAGATATAATTTTCATTAGTAAGATAATCATTGAATTCACTCAATAATTTTTTATCATCAATTTGCGAAAATTCCCGAGTAGGAAATTTATAATAATAATAATTTGCGAACTTGAAGAAGTATCCTTTTGCTAAAAGATCCCTTGTTAAATCTCCGTTCACAGAATAGTCAATAGTTGTATCCGGTGTAATACCACCCCTTGAAAATACCTCACGTTTATTATCGGTAAGGTAACTCTTTTCACTTTCAAGATTATCCGTTCTGATGACATCGCTATCTTCAGAATAATCAACTTTCTGAATACTCCTGCCGCTTGGAGTGTAATATTTTGCAGTAGTAATTTTCAGCGATGTATTAAAGCTAAGCGGAGTAATTGTTTGAACTAGTCCTTTTCCAAATGATTTAGTCCCGAGAATTATTCCCCGGTCATGGTCCTGGATGGCACCGGCAACAATTTCAGAAGCTGAAGCACTGCCGCCATTTATTAAGACAATTAAATTAGCATTTCCCATAAGCGGTTCTTCCATTGAAAAATAACTTTTCAGATCCGAATCATCTCTTCCTTTTGTTGTTACAATAAGCTGATCTTTTTTAATAAATTTATTACATATATCGACTGCAATATCAAGAAGTCCGCCCGGATTATTTCTCAGATCTAAAATTACAGAATGTATTTCTTTCTGGGCTTTTAAATCTCGTAAAGTATTTTTTAATTCATCAGATGCGGAACGGCTGAAATTCGAAAGTTTCAGAACAACATTATTACTATTCTCAGGATAAAATCCTGCAAAAGTTAAATTTTTAACTATGACCTCTTCTCTAACTAAATCAAAACTTATAGTGTCACGAAGTTCATTCCTAACTATTCTCAAGCCAATAGTTGTGCCGGGTTCACCTTTTACCAGTGAAGAAATCTCGTCAACATTTTCTGAATTTATCAGAACACCGCCGGCTTCGATTATAATATCACCAATCTGAACTCCCTGACGTTGGGCTGAGTAACCATCCATAATTTCAACAACAGTAACATCATCGCCTCTCACACCTATTGATATTCCAATACCTCCGTATTTACCATTGGTAATGAGATCAATATCTTCTTTCTTTTTCTCATCAATAAAAATTGTATATGGATCAAGCGAAGAAAGCATTCCCCTGATCCCGGCACGCATAAACTGTTCGGGATCAACATCGTCAACATAATGAATTGAAATTTCTTTATATACTCTGCCAAACAATTCAAGATTTTTTGATATTTCAAAATATATGTCACCTTTTCCGGCATAAAATCCTGTTAAGAATAAAATGAGAAGTGACCCGGTCAGGAATAATTTCATTTTAAACTTCTTCATATAATCTACCTCGCTTCAATTAATTCGAATTCAGAAATTATTTGATTATTAATTACTTCTATTGATTGTGTACCATCAATAACTTTAAATCGTTGTTCATTTCTTGCAATCTCAAGATATCCGTTTCGTACACGATTATAAAATTCCATGTCAGCTAATTCAATCCTGTCAAGCTTTCCCTTCATTTTTTTCTTTTTCCTCTCATTGGCAACACCAACCGGGATGTCAATAAAAAAAGTAAGATCGGGAATTGTTTCCCCGATTGCAATATTATGAACTCTTTGAATCGCTTCAACCGGAATACCTCTTCCATAACCCTGGTAAGCCGTTGAGGAGTCATGATACCTGTCCGAAATTACGTATATTTCCTTATCAAGGTAAGGCCGAATTTTTTCCCGCACCAATTGAGCACGGCTTGCGGAGAAAAGAAAAAGTTCTGACTCCATAAACAAATTATCTGTTTTATTATCCAACAGTAACAATCGTATTTTCTCAGAAACTTCCGTTCCGCCGGGTTCTCTAATTACTTCGACTTTCTTTTTTCTCTCAACCAAGTAATCTTTAAGCAAATCTATTTGAGTTGATTTTCCACAGAAATCAATCCCTTCAAAGGAAATAAACATAATAACCTGATAAAAATTATTAAAATAAAATAATCTGTTCTTTGTTTAATATAGTAATTGTTTTATGTATATAAAAAATTTTGATCACACACACTAATTGAATCAAAAAGTTTTGATAATGTATCTCAGTCGCTCAGGTTTGATGAACTGAAGAGTTGTATTTTGGGGAAGTTCAATTCTCGGTATGATGCTCCCAAGAGTATCAATCACTATATCATTATAATAAACGTAAGCTCTGAATTGGTTAACTTTTAATTTGCCTAAAAAATCTATTCCACCTCTGATGCTGCATCCAACTTTATTTGGAAGCAGTACAACATCACGGTCGGTTGGAACATCGATCACTTCAACCGGAATATCTTCGAACGTTTTATCTACAATTCTCTGAACATCCAAAGTCAGCTGAATTATATTTTCTGAAAATTCCAGACCTTGTGATTGAGGTAGATTAATATTCCTCACAATTTTTTTATCAAGGGAAGAAAAATTAGCTAAGTTGGAATAGATTTTTGAAATGTCTTTCATTTTACTTATAGGTCCGGAAACTGTAACCGAATCTGGAATGTATTGAACTCCAGAAGCTAATCCGTACCCTGGTTTAAAACTTAAATTTAAATCAGGGACTACAGGTACCTTTTTAAATACAATTTTTTCCACTAGAAATGCCACCGTATCAGGAATAATTTCGATGACCTCCAAATCAGAATGTATCCAGGGATTGTAGGTAAGATTATTGTGGAGGTTTACTAACTTTTTTCCGCTGTCTGAATTAACAGATACAATAAATTCTGCATTCGATCCAATATTTGTTGAAAACAATTTCCAACCCTGTCCTTTTACTTTTATTGATACTATGCCGGGAAGGTCAGAACCTGTTGTATAACCTGGCGGGAACTCAATCAGTTTTAGATTCGCATCAATGGTGGCATAATAAATTTCCGATAATGATATAGAGCCCCACAGAATTATCGCGAATGATAATGAAACAATTAATATAATTACATTTTTTGGCAAAGTAATTTTTTAATTAAAGGAGATGAAATTTAAAATAGAAAAAAGCAAAACTATAGCGCAGCGAAAAATAATTAATGAAGAGTTTTAAAATAATCTAATAATTGTCCCCTGTTGGCACGGGAGATTTCCCTGCCCTGGATTGGAAATCCTGGGGTGCTCCGTGCTAATCTTCGTAACTGGTG
>DATDOL010000143.1:0-2817 GCA_035293265.1 Ignavibacteriaceae bacterium
TTATTTTCAAAACAAAAAGATTTTAATCATATAAATGGCACGATTTTGACTCTCACTGCACTATTATAAATAATTGTAAACACTGAATATTTACGTTACTTTTTGATTAATTTCATTTAACTTTGTGATATAAAATTTGAAAGGGAGTTTATGAGAAAACATTTACTTTATTTTTTCATATCGTTAATTATTTTCGCTACCGGTACTGCACAAAATTATAAGCAAGTAAAAATATACATCTCTGACAGATCCGATGTTCAATATCTGCAAAATGCCGGAATGCAGTTCGATCATCTTTACTATACCAAAGACAATGCTATAACTGTTTTTGTTGATGAACAGGATTATTCGATACTTCAGTCTACTGGTTTTAATTATGAGATACTGATTGATGACTGGATGAGCTACTATGAAAACCTTCCTAAATTAACCGAAAAAGAAAAGCAGGAATTTATTCACCAGAGTAAAGAAGAAATGAACGTTGGCGGATTTGGTTTTGGATCGATGGGAGGATTTTATATTCTCTCGGAAGTTAATGCAGAACTTGATTCAATGAGATTGCTTTACCCGAATCTTATAACTGCAAAAACTTCTATCGGTAACTCAATAGAAAATCGCGCGATCAATATGGTCAAGATTTCCGACAACCCGGATGTAAATGAAAATGAACCGCAGGTGTTATATACAGCGCTTCATCATGCAAGAGAACCTCAGAGCATGATGCAAATGATTTATTTTATGTACTACCTTTTAGAGAACTATGGTACTGATCCGCGTGTAACATTTCTTGTTAATAACAGGGAAATGTATTTCATCCCAGTTCTGAATCCTGATGGATATGAATACAACAGGCAGACAGATCCAAATGGCGGAGGATGGTGGAGAAAGAACCGGAGAAACAACGGCGGCAGCTTCGGTGTGGATTTAAATAGAAATTATGGACCTTTCGCTTATTGGAATTCTTCTAATGGCGGTTCAAGTACCGATCCGTCAAGTGATACTTACAGAGGAACTGCTCCATTCTCGGAACCTGAAACCACTTCACTTAAAAATTTTCTTGGAACAAAGAATTTGAGCTGTGCACTTAATTATCATACTTACGGAAATTATTTAATTTTCCCCTACGGTGCTTTGCCTTATTTAACGCCTGATTCACTGATTTTCTTTGAATTCTCGGGCGATATGACATCATACAATGGTTATTCAGCCGGGACAGCATTACAAACAGTTGGCTATGGTGTTAGAGGAATAAGTGATGATTATTTCTATGACGGCGACGTAGTTCTTAACCACGGTAAAATATTTGCAATGACACCTGAAGTCGGAACCACTGGTTTCTGGCCATCGCAGAGTGAAATATTTCCATTGGCGATCGAGAATGTTGAACCGAATTTATATTATGCTTTTGTAGCTGGAGAATATATTGCTTTGGATAATCCGAATTACGGACAGCAATATTTTAATCCAGGAGATGTTGTTCAAATGAATCCGTCATTCAGAAATAAAGGACTTTCAACAGGTTATAACATTGATGTTGAATTAAATTCTTTAAACAGCTTTGTAACAATAAACAACGGGACATCTTCGATAGATTCGATACCAGCCCGTACATCTGTAAATGTTTCATCACCATTTTCATTTACAATATCTTCATCTGCATCTGCAGAAGAAGTTGTTGATCTTGAATTCGTAATCAGTCTGAATTCTATAATTCTAAGGAAAGATACTATCAGCTTTATAATCGGAACACCGCAAATCATTTTTGCTGATACAACTAATAGCATATTAAATCTTTGGACAATAACAGCTACCCCAACTAATCCAAGATGGGAAGCAACTACAACAACTTTTTATTCTGCACCTAATTCATATACAGACAGCAGATTAGGCAACTACGTTGACAATGCAACTGTTACGATGACATTAACAAACCCGATTAATCTTTCTCAGTACAATAATCCGAGATTTACATTCTGGACTAAGTATGATATTGAAAGTAACTGGGATTATGGTCAGGTTAAAGTTACCACAAATAACGGAGCTACCTGGTTTCCACTTGATGGATATCATACCGAACCTGGCGTTGGAAGCTTCCAGCCGAATGGCGAGCCTCTTTATGACGGAATAAAGAGTAATTGGGTAAGAGAGGAAATGAGCCTCAGTGGATTTACATCATCGCAGGTCAAGTTTAGATTTCAGCTGAGAACCGATGGAGCAGTGGTAAGGGATGGATGGTATGTCGATGATATAGCTGTTATTGTTTACATTATAATTCCGGTTGAGCTAACTTCCTTTTCAGCAATTACGGGAAGTGATCAGGTTATACTTAACTGGTCCACAGCAACTGAGTTAAACAATCTTGGTTTCGAAATACAGCGTTCTGCAAACATCAATGATGAATCTCAAAACAGAAACTGGCAGACTTTAGTATTTGTCGAAGGTTCCGGCACAACAACAGAAAGCCAGAATTATTCATTCACTGATAGAAATCCATCAACGGGAATTTCATATTACAGGCTGAAACAAATTGATTTTGACGGCACTTACAGGTTATTTGATGAAGTGAAAGTAACGATAAGTTCCGTAACCGAATATGAGCTTGCTCAGAATTACCCGAATCCTTTTAATCCTAAAACAACAATTAATTATTCGATTCCTGTTAGCGGGCATGTGAGCCTCAAAGTTTATAATCTTCTCGGTTCCGAAGTTGCAGTGTTGGTTGATAAAACTCAGGAAGCTGGCAGGCATTCGGTGGAATTTTCAACTGAAAAGCTCGGAACAAAAATAGGATCTGGAGTTTATCTTTATACATTAAAG
>DATDOL010000144.1:0-15704 GCA_035293265.1 Ignavibacteriaceae bacterium
CCTTTTTACAGGACATTATCCGCTTATATTTTATACGTTGTGCTTATTGCTGTCGGGCTATATTCTGTTAGGCGGTACGAGCTTCGAAAGAGAAAAGAAAAGAACGAAGCTCTCCTGAAAGACGAGCGGGAAAAAGCGAAATTAAGAGAAGCGCAGTTGCGTGCTGAAAAAGCCGAACTTCAGAGCAAAGCTCTTGAGTCTGAACAGGAATTGGAGAAACAAAAAATCCGGTACAGGATTGCTTCTGATCTTCATGACGAAATAGGCAGTAACCTCAGCAGCATCACTCTTCTGTGTTCACTTATCGGAAGAAATATCAAACCCGATGAAGAGATCAACAATCAATTATCTGATATAAGCAATGCTGCAAAAAGTTCGGCAGAATCCATCAGGGATATTGTCTGGTTTCTAAACCCGACTTCCGATATTCTAAGCAGGTTATTGGCGAGGATGAAAGAAACTGCAAACCTGCTGTTGAGAAACATTAATTATAATATTGAAACAGCAGGAATTGATTCAGATCTTAGAATAAATCCCGATGTAAAAAGAAATGTTTATCTAATTTTCAAAGAAGCGTTAAATAACATTTCAAAACATTCTCAGGCTGGCAAAGTAAAAATCCGAATAGTAAATGAAAATCATAATTTCAGCTTATTAATAATAGATGACGGAATCGGTTTCGAACTGGATTCGGTACCGGAAGGAAACGGTTTAAGGAATTTGAACAACAGGGCGGAACAGATAGGTGCGGAACTGAAAATTATTTCTTCCCCGGGTAAAGGAACCACAATCAGTCTAAAGGCAGATATAGCGTAAATACGTTATTGTCTCATTAATAAAAAATAGATAATCTTTGAGTCGAATCCGGTTTTTTTATGATTTCAAAAAAGAAAATAGAATTAATTATTATAGAGGATAACACTCTATTCAGAAAAACTCTGACTGATTTTATCAATCTGAGCAATGAAATGAACTGTTCTTACAGTTTTATTTCCTGCGAAGATGCTCTTGCAGTAATGGAACAAGAAGCTCTGGATCCCGATATAATCCTTCTCGATATCGGTCTGCCGGGAATGACCGGGATAGAAGGGATTGTTCATTTAAAAAATGTTTCGCCTTCCTCAAAAGTGATAATACTTACTATCCGTGACGATGATGAAAGCATATTCAAAGCAATATGCAGCGGAGCTTCGGGTTACTTGCTCAAAGACTCTACATCGGATAAAATTCTGGAAGCCGTTCGTGAAGTCTTAAACGGCGGCGCACCTATGAATTCCTCCATTGCTGCAAGAGTTCTGAAAATGTTTAAAGACTTTGCGCCTGGCCAGGGAGATTACTCATTGACGAAACGCGAAAAAGAAATCTTGAAATTACTGGTTGATGGCTTAAGCAAAAATAATATTGCAGAAAAATTATTCCTGAGTTATCATACAGTTGATGCACATATAAGAAAAATTTATGAAAAGCTTGAAGTGCACAGCGCCAGCAGTGCGGTTGCAAAAGCATTAAAAGAAAATTTAATCTGACCCTTCAATTCCTTTTTCTCATCCAACCATACAGACGTGCAACTAAGCCACTTTTGATTGAATGCAGTATTTCATTACCACATGAACGAACCTTGAATGCTAAAATAGAATCAATATTCGGAGAAAATAACGTGATTACGTTATTTAAATCACGCAAATAATTTGTTATTCTGGTATATAAAATCCGGGAGAAAGGTAATTAAAATTTCTTTAATTATTTAATCTGGAGGGTAATATGAAGATTTACGGATTATGTGTTTTAGTATGCTATGTTTGCAATTTAACGTTCTCACAAACATTCACCGTGGAGTGGCAATTTGAAACGCTTAACAGGGCGATATATGTTGGTGATGTCGATGGCGATGGTGTTGGTGAATTTGTAGATAATTCATTTCAGGATGATGTAAAGTTTCTCGATGCAAAAACGAAAACTGTAAAATACACAGTTGCTAATACATCAATTTCTACCATTGAGGAAACTTCAATTGATTTGCCATCTTACAATAATAGATTTCCGAATATAGATTACAACAACAACGGAGTTAGTGATTTTATATTTGTTGATTATTTTAACCCCACAAATCCAATTTACAGGGTCATAGATCCTTCAACAAGTTCTGTCATATTTGAATTCCCGGACAATGGGGTGTACCAGTTTGGCTGGCTTGGCGATTTTGATAATGATGGCATTTTAGAATTGAGTGTGAGCTACTACGGCGGGGCTGCTTCAACTCAAAACGTCATATATTCAACGGGTGTTACGCTCAGTACGCTGCCGGATGGAGGAAAATATCTTCCGGCGAATTTTAATCTCTCTCAGAATTATCCGAATCCCTTTAACCCCTCGACCAGTATCCAATATTCTGTTAAAGAACCGGGATCAATTACACTAATTGTTTATAATGAGCTTGGTGAAAAGATAAGAACATTGATTGACGAGTGGAAAACTGCAGGTGAATATGTTATCACGTGGGATGGAAGAAATGACTATGGAATTACAGTTACATCCGGCAAATATTTTTACCAGCTTCAAATAGGAGAGTATTCATCCACAAAAAAAATGATTTTGATAAGATGATAACAGACCATTGATCATTAATTAAATTTTAAAGGAGTAGAAAATGAATGATCATTTTCCTTGCCTAACATTATTTCAAATAATAAATACTTAATTAGGAGGTATTTGTGAAACGAACAAAAAAAATATTAAGTACACTTGTAATATTTTTATTACCATTTCTCTTAGGAAACACAATAGGCGAATGTGGATTTTTTAAAGCTATATTCCTGATTACTCTGCCACCGCCTATAGACCTAGTTAGTTATAATGATATGGAAACTTATCATTCAGGGGGATACATTCTTGCAGCAGACAATGGTAAAATATATTATACTAATAGTTCTAGCTTCCCACCTGAATCTATTTATGTTGTTCCGGGTTATCCTGATCTTTTAGATATTGAAGATCCATTCTATGGTAGCGGTTTTAATATTATTGTAGGAGATACTGGAACTATTGTGAGGAGCACAGAGGAAAATCCTCAATGGATATTGATTCCAAGTCCGGTTACCTATAAATTAAATAAAATAGTAGTTGAACCAATTAATCCTATTACACTTACTGATTATTTCTTTATAGTGGGGGATAATGGAACAATACTTAAATCAACAGATTTAGGATTAACATGGAGTATAATTCCTTTCCCTTATTCTGATAACCTAAAAGATATAAAAGCTACATATGAAGGTGAAGATCTTAAAGTATCAGGCGATAATTATGCCTTATACAGATCAACAAATGGCGGTGTAACCTGGTTTCCAATCGGACCAAGTATAGATAAACCATCAGGACCTCATTTCAGTTACAACAAAATATTTTTTTATAATGATACGCTCGGATTTGTTGGCGGACCAAACGGTTTGGTTTTAAAAACTACCGATGGCGGATGGAATTGGTCAATTCTGGTTGCTTCAGGAATTGAACAGATAAATGATTTATACTTTATTTCTCCGGATACAGGTGCCGCCGTTGGTATAAATGGTCAAGTACGTTTTACAACCGATGGAGGCAATAACTGGTTTGAGGAAACTGCGGTTACTGATTTCCTTGCCGGAAGAGATGTAAGAAGAATTCTTGCCTTGAGCCGTAATCACGGTTTTGTTGTTGGAGATGGGGATCTGCTTACATTTGCTGCCAAAGACTCGACATATTTGGATTCAACATTTGTAACTTCTGTTGAAGATGACATTTCCTTTATTACGGATTTCATACTTTATCAGAACTATCCTAATCCATTTAACCCCACAACCAATATCAAATTTCAGATTGCGGAATTCGGATCTGTTACCCTGGCGGTCTTTGATATGCTTGGAAGAAAAGTGGCAACACTTGTTAATGAAGAAAAATCTGCCGGAGTTTATGATGTTGAATTCAGTGCTGAAGGATTAACTAGCGGAATTTATTTCTACCAGTTGAAATCCAGAAACTTTGTTGAAACTAAAAAACTTGTTTTACTGAAATAAGAGTTATGAAATATCTAAACTTTATGTCTGTTAAGCTTTTATATATTTCTGTTTTCTGGATTACAATCAACGGCCACTTCAAACCTTCACCGGCTGCTTATAAAATGATAGCTGAGCCAAACCTGATTTATTCAAATCATTCGGGACAGGATTCTCTTGAAGAGAAAAACAATCTTCCACCCAAACTGAATGAAATGCTGGAAAAATTTTCAGGGTTAAAGAACAAAACTGAAAAGATAAATCTGCTGATAGAGTATGCCGATAAATTTAAAGAAGTTCCTCCTGAAGTTGCTGTTCGACCTTTCCCTGATGAGAACGAAGTTCAGTTTTGTGAATCAGGTGCGTATGTGTGGACCAGGCTTCAAATCAACAACACATTAAAATTTTACTTTGCAGTTGAAAATCCTCAAGGTGTTTCCGCGAGGGCTTTATCAGCAATTCTTGATATTTCCCTAACCGGCGAAACACCTGCCGATGTTTTAACGGTCCCCGATGATATTGTTCTGAAAATTTTTGGCGAAGATTTATTAAAAGGAAAAAATATGGGTCTGGTTGGAATATTGCAAAAAGTTAAAAATGATGCTAAAAAGTTCTTGGAATGAATTCAATTAAAATTCTCTAAACATAATTAAACTATATTTTTAAAAAATCAAGGAGGTCGAGTTATGAAAGCCACATTAAATAAAAACAGAATATTTAAGACAGTGGAAGTTTTACCATTTACGATTCTTTGCTGTTTTGTTTTTTTCAGTTTTATCTCTCAGATAGCCGCAAAGAATAATACTCCGTACTTATCGTATCCGGTAAATCCAAGTCCGGATGTATTGGTTTCTACGGATTGGGTTGCAGAACATGTTAATGATAAAAATGTTCGGATCATTGAATCCAATGAAGACCAGCTTCTATATCCATCTGGACACATTGCTGGTGCAGTTGAAGTTGATTGGACAACCGATCTCAACGATCAGGTGAGGAGAGATTATCTGGACAGAAAAGGCTTTGAAGCTTTGATGTCACGGATTGGTGTTACACCGGATATGACAGTAATTTTTTATGGTGATAAAAATAACTGGTGGGCTTGCTATGCTTACTGGGTATTCCAGTTGTTTGGTCATACAAATGCAAAGGTAATGGATGGCGGAAGGATTAAATGGGATAAGGAAGGAAGAGAATTAACCCGTGAAATTCCGCAGTATACTGCAACGCACTATAAAGCTTCGGAAAGAGACGATAAAAAAATCAGAGCCTTCAGAGATGAGGTTTTAGATCATGTAAAGAAAGAACTTCCATTGGTTGATGTCCGTAGTCCCCAGGAATACACAGGTGAGCGTTTGCATATGCCGGACTATCCTAACGAAGGAGCTTTAAGAGGAGGACATATACCGGGAGCTAAAAGTATTCCATGGAGTAAAGCTATTAATCCGGAAGACGGAACATTCAAAAGCATTGAGGAACTGAAAGCTCTTTATGAAAAGGATAATAAATTGAATCCTGATGATAATATTATTGCTTATTGCAGGATTGGCGAAAGAAGCAGCCATACATGGTTTGTTCTTACAAATCTGCTTGGTTACAAAAATGTACGTAATTATGATGGAAGCTGGACTGAATGGGGAAACCTTGTTGGTGTCCCGATTGAAAAATAAAAATGGAACCATTGTAGTATCAATGAACAATAAGGTTGAATTCAAAAAATTTGAGCATCAGGGATGGGAAAATGCAGCGGATAAATACGAAATTGCCTGGTCTTCTCTTACAAGAAAATTTATTTTACCATTACTTAACTCTGTTGGACTTAAAGAAGGTATGCGGCTTCTGGATTTAGCTTGCGGACCGGGATATGTTTCTGAATCAGCAAAAGATTTAGGCGCATCCCCGGTCGGCATAGATTTTTCAGCAAGGATGATTCAATTAGCAAGAAACAGAAATCCTGGCCTGGAATTTATTGAAGGAGATGCTGAACATTTGAACTTTGAAGATAATACTTTTAATGCTGTTACAATGAATTTTGGAATGCTGCATATGTCAGAGCCCGAAAAAGTTTTTAGCGAAGCATACCGGGTTCTCAGGAAAGAAGGAAGGGTTGGGTTTACTGTCTGGGCTAAACCTGAAGAGAGCCCGGCAGCTAAAATAGTTGATGATGCAATAAATTCTTACGCAGATTTGAATACGGATATTCCCGAAGGTCCATCAGCATTTCTTTTTTGCAATCCGGTTGAATGCAGAGAAATGTTTATTAAAGCCGGTTTTATTCCTGATACTTTTTCGTTTTCTACATTTACCATTAAATGGAATGTTCCGACAGCTTCATTTCTATTTGAATCAGAATTGAATGGCGGAGTAAGAACTGCTGCTCTTCTTGCCCGCCAAACAAAAATTACTTTAGATAAAATCAAAGTAATAATAGAAAAAGAAGTAGAGATTTTTAAAATGGGAGATGTTTACTCGCTTCCCTTTTCTGCTCATATAATTTCTTCTGCATCTTAATCTACTGTATTGTGCAGCGGGGTTTATTTCTACAAATTAAAATCGGGAATTTTTTTGAAAAAAAACTTTCTCTATGCCTCCGTAGTTTAATAAATATCACGGCGGCATAGAAAATTTAACTATCAATTCTTCTTTATGAATTTCCAGAATAAGTAAAGAGGCAAACCAGTCATAATCAAAATTGTACCCATAGCAGCATTTTCTGTATCAGAGATCAATGTGTTCATCAGAAAAACGAATGAGAAAATAACAAAGAACCATATTGTGTATGGATAACCGATAACTTTATAAGGTCGCGGAGCGTCAGGCATTTTTTTTCTGAGGACAATAACGCCAAGTGCGGTAAGCATATAGAAAAACCACGTTGCAAAGATTACGTAATCAGTAATCGTATCGAATGAACCCGACATAACAAGTACACTGGAAAATATTCCCTGCACAACGAGTGAAGTATGTGGTGTTGCAAAACGCGGATGTACTTTACCAAGCCATTTGAAAAACATTTTACTTTGTGCCATTGCAAACGGAACTCTTGCACTTGCCATTAAGCTTCCATTCAATGCGCCGAATGTTGAGACGATTACTGCAATAGAAATTATTGAACCGCCGTAGCTTCCAAAGATTTTTTCAGCGGCTGCTGCAGCAACTAACGGGGAATGTGCAATTTCTTCAATCGGCATTACGTATAAGTATGCAAAATTTATAACTACATACAGTACGATCACAATTAATGTTCCGTATAATAAACCGAGTGGAATATTCCTTTTGGGATTTTTAACTTCGCCAGAAATGAATGTGACATTATTCCAGCCGTCATAAGCCCAGAAAGCACCCGACAGTGATAGCCCGAGAAGCACAACGATGTTTGCTGATGTTTCAGGCGAGATTGAAAAGCCTGTGCTGAGATTTGATAAGCTGCCGTTGCCAAAAATGAATAATGCAAACGAAAGAAAAATCATCGCACCGATTTTTATGAATGTAACGATTGTCTGAACCAATCCTCCCAAATAAATTCCCAGATAATTTATTCCTGTAAGAAATAGGATACACAAAATTGCAATCAGCTTCGGTCCCCATTCAACAAAAGGATGAATGTTGCCAACCAAAGGCATGAACAAAGTAAATCCGGAAATGTATTCAGGGAGATCAGGAAATTTTATAAAGTAACAAAGGTACTCACCGAAAACATAAGCGATTGCTGCCTGACTACCGGTTTGAATTACAGAGAGAACCGACCATCCGTAAAGAAAAGATATAAACTCTCCGTACATTTTCCTGAAGTAAACATATTGCCCGCCCGTTGCTTCAATCATCCCGGAAATTTCTGCATTGGACAGAGCACCGATAAAAGTTATCAGGCCCGCAGCAATCCAAACAATGATGAGAAGTTCCGGAGACATTAATTGCTCTGCCATCGTTGAAGGTTTTCTGAAAATCCCGGAGCCGATCATTGATCCGGCAACTGCCATAACAGCGGCTGTAAGTGATAAACTCTTTTTTAAATCGGTTGCCGGGTTTTGCTGATGCATTCTATGCGGTTAATTAACCTTAGTTGGCGAAATGATATGATTGAGTAAGTTGAAATGTATGAATCATTATACCTGATATTTTTAATTCCAAAATACAAAAATAAATTTCAAATAAAATCAAGCAGAATCAAATTCTTACTACCTGGTACTTACTCCCTTCTATCTAATATTGCTCATATAACATTAACACGCCAATTGAATAAATTAATTTTATTAACTAAGTTTAATTATGTGTGGAATAACAGAACTATTAATAATTACAACCCGAAAGGGTGATGATATGAAAAAGCCAAATACTTTTATTTTACTCTTGAGCTCCCTTTGCCTTTTATCAATTTGTTTTAATGTTTCCGCACAAATAGAAACAGGCGGGAAACTTTGTTCAGACGGCAAAATTCAAAATGGCATTAATTCCCCTGATGCTATAATGATCACGCCTCATAATCCATTTAATATAATTAATTATAAACTCGATTTTGATCTTTATAATAATTTTTTGACTCCATTTCCAAGATCATTTAACGCATCTGAAGTTGTTACATTCAGAGTTGATACGGCTTTAACTTCAATTCATCTTGATGCTATTAACTCATCTTTAGTTGTTGATTCTGTAGGGATGTCAGCAGTTTCATTTTCGCATGCCAGTAACGTTTTGAATATTCAGCTTGATAACACTTACCAGCCAGATGATACTGTAGAGATAAAATTATATTATCATCATTTAAATGTTAATGACCAGGCTTTTTATGCTGCGAATGGATTTGTCTTTACGACAAATGCACCTGAAGGCGCCCGCAGATGGTTTCCATCAGTTGATCATCCTTCCGACAAAGCAACTTTTGAACTGATTGCCAAAATGCCGTCAAGCGTAAAGTTCGGTTCCAATGGAAGACTTGAAGATTCCACACTTGTTGCAGATACAATTTATCATCACTGGATTAGCCGAGATCCAATAGCGACGTACCTGATGACACTTTCAGGCAGAGTAAATTATAATCTCGATATTATTCACTGGCAAAATCCATTTTTACCTGGCGATTCAATCCCGGTCAGGTTCTATTGGAACACGGGGGAAAACATTTCTAATCTTAACAATATCAAAACAAAGATAATGCCAATGATGACTCATTTTTCTGAATTGTTTGGAGAATATCCATTTGAGAAGAATGGTTTTGCTACCTTGAATAGCCAGTTTCCCTGGGCGGGAATGGAAGATCAAACATTGATTCATCTCTGTCCAAATTGCTGGGACGAAAATCTCGTATCGCATGAATTTGCTCATCAATGGTTTGGTGATCTTATCTCGCCGGCAACCTGGTCCGATGTTTGGCTCAACGAAGGATTCGCTACTTATTGTGAAGCATTATGGTATGAATATACAACCGGTTATACTCGGTATAAACAGGAAATAAATGCGCAGGCAAATTTATACATCAATACGAATCCCGGATGGCCCATATATGATCCGGCTTGGTCTGAAATAACACCCGATATTAATACATTATACAATTACGCTATTACCTATTTAAAGGGCTCCTGTGTACTTCATATGCTAAGATATGTTGTTGGAGATTCACTATTCTTCGAAATCCTGAATTCTTACGGAACTGACCCTGCCTTTAAATATGAAATCGTCACCACTTCGGACTTCAATGAAAAAGTAAACAGTGTAACCGGTGAAAATTACGATTGGTTTTTCGACCAGTGGGTTTATGGTCCTAATCATCCTGTTTATCAGAATGAATATACTATTACCAGTGCCGGATCTGATTTTAGTGTTGAATTAAATATAAAACAGGTTCACCAGAATGCAGGGTTTTTTATTATGCCGGTTGAAATCAAAATAGAATTTTTTGATGCTACCGATACAACATTCACAGTACTAAATAATGTAAACAACCAGGTTTATAATTTCCAGTTCGTTAAAGCACCGGTTGAACTTACATTCGATCCGGATAGAAATATTGTTCTGAAGACAGCAAATACAGTTTTAGTATCTGTTGATAAAAATGAAAGTGTGCCGATAGAATTTAGCCTTGAACAAAACTATCCGAACCCGTTTAATCCGTCAACAACAATAGAGTTTCAGCTGCCTGAAAGAGAATTCGTGACCCTGAAAGTCTATGATATAATGGGAAATGAAATTGCGGAAATATTGAAAGGCGGGGTTGAGGCTGGAACACATTCAGCAAAATTTAATGCTTCCAGCTTAGCAAGCGGAATATACTTCTATCAATTAGCGACAGAAAAATTTACAGATACTAAAAAGTTTATCCTTTTAAAATAGAATTAATTCTGATTTGTCGTCCGTCTGAAGTTCATTATTCTTTATCTCGTTACCTAGACCTCATTCATTGTAGGACGAGATATGATTAATAAATCACCGGGTATGTTTTACAAATTGTTCCTGCTCTGTCGAACCTTCCAATGCTGTTACTGAAGTTGACCCGCTGGTAATTATCTTATTCACCTCATCAAAATATCCCGCACCGACAAAGCTCTGATGCTTGATTGCTCTGAAACCAAAATCTTTTTCTAATTTAAATTCACCTTCCTGCAGCTTTGAATATGCAGACATTCCTTTCTGATTATATTGATGCGCAAGTGCGAACATTATATAATTGAGCGAATGAAAACCGGCGAGAGTAACAAACTGGTATTTATATCCCATCGCCGAAAGTTCATTCTGAAAATTTGCAATGGTATTATCGTCAAGATTAAGTTTCCAGTTGAATGATGGCGAACAGTTATAAGCAAGCAGTTTATCGGGAAATTGTTTTTTAATTGCTTCAGCAAAAATTTTTGCTTCTTCAAGATCGGGCTTTGAAGTTTCGCACCAGATCAGCTCTGCATAAGGTGCGTAAGCCAATCCTCTTGCAATAGCAGAAGGCAGACCTTTTCTGATTATGTAAAATCCTTCGGAAGTTCTTTCGCCGGTTAAGAACGGATGGTCATATTCATCAATATCACTTGTAAGCAAACCGGATGAGTCTGCATCTGTTCTTGCAATTATTAATGAAGGAACACCCAGAACATCAGCGGCAAGTCTTGCCGAAATTAATTTTTGTACAGCTTCTTTAGTCGGGATTAAAACTTTACCGCCCATATGTCCGCATTTTTTTGCAGAAGAAAGCTGGTCTTCAAAATGAACGGCAGCAGCACCGGCTTCAATCATAGCTTTCATCAACTCATAAGCATTCAGAACTCCGCCAAACCCGGCCTCCGCATCAGCAACAATCGGAACAAACCATCTTACGCCATTACGTCTTTCAGCAAACATAATCTGGTCTTGTCTTAAAAGTGCGTTATTAATTCTTCGAACGAGAGAAGGAACACTATCAACAGAATATAAACTTTGATCCGGATATGTCTGCCCGGTACTGTTTGCATCTCCTGCAACCTGCCAGCCGCTGACATAAACGGATTTTAATCCTGCCTGAACCTGCTGCACTGCCTGGTTGCCAGTCTGAGCCCCAAGTGCACGAACCGTTTCACCTGATTGAAGAAGAGTCCAAAATTTTTCTGCACCAAGCCTTGCAAGAGTATATTCAATTTGAATTGTCCCCCTAAGACGCAGCACATCTTCAGCTGAATATGGCCGAACAATTCCTTTCCATCTTGGGTTTATATTCCATTGTTTTTGTAATTCCTGAGCTCCGATCATAATAATATCCTCCGGAAATTTAATATATAATAATGACGTTGGTCTCAATTAATTCTTTCAGGAATTGACAGGTAAGCCTCCCTCCGGGGTTTGCTTGTTAACAGATAATAATTGAGTAATGGAAAGAAACACAACTATAGTACCACTAAATACTTGCGATTTCAGAACGATTTCAAATGAATTGATGTCACATTTATAGACCAGTTTTGTTTAGAGACAACGAAAAATGATCATTTGCCTGGCAAAGTTTAATAAAAAAGTTTAACCTAAACTCACAATAGTTGTTTACACCTCATCGCGAATAAGAAGCAGTTAATGTTTTTAAACCATTATAACAGATTTTTACTAAGCGGCCTGTGAGTAAAGCTGGTTGCGTTTAACTTTTCAAATGGGTAGTTTTCCAATAAATTAAGTTGTTATCAGTATATAATATGTGAGGGTTTCAATGAATTCAATCATACCAAAGTTTTACTCAAAACCGCTTTTCATTATTCTTTTAATTTTGTTTTTATCACAATCGATAATAGCTCAGGATTCATTTCGTTCAGCAAGAATTGGATGGGAGAATGCTTCTAACTCTCCGTATGACATTCGTTTTACCAGTAGTGCAAATTTAACAAAGGAAACTTTTTTCAATGAGTATAAATCGTACTTCAATTTAACTGATGATTACTCATTCAAAGTTGTCTCTCGTCTCGATGATAATCTTGGGGAGTTACATTACCGGGTTAATCAGTATTATAGGGGAATAGAAGTATCGGGTGCACAATTTATTCTTCATGAAAAAAACGGAATAATTTTTTATGCTAACGGGCGCCTTGTTCATGATATTAATATTGAAGTGAGTCCCTCTTTGACCGAAACCGCCGCTTTACAGTTTGGATTACAACATATTAATGCAAACAGATATATGTGGCAAGATTTTCAAACAGAAGAATTTTTAAAGAAAGAGCAGAATGATCCTTCAGCAACATTTTACCCGGCCGGCAAACTAATATTAACAACAGGAAGAGAAGTGATGAAAAGTGGAAACGTTAAACTTGCTTACCGGTTTGATATTTATGCCCAGGAACCATTGGGAAGATATTATGTTGATGTTGATGCTAACAGCGGGGAAGTAATAAATGTTATCAGCAGAATAAATCATAACGACGTGCCCGGAACGGGAGTAACAAATTATAACGGCGAAGTGGGGATTATTATTGATAGTTTTATTGGTGGTTACCGGTTAAGAGAACTCTCGCGTGGTAACGGAATTGAAACTTATAATATGAATAATGGAACCAACTATTCACAGGCAACAGATTTCGTTGATGCCGACACAAGCTTTACAGATTCTGTGGCAAATGCCGGTGTAAGCGCTCACTGGGCTATTGAAGGAGCCTATGATTATTATTTGAATGAGCATGGATTGAACAGCGTTAACGGGAACGGCTTTGTCCTCAGGTCTTATGTTCATTACAGCAATGGTTACTTTAATGCTTTCTGGGATGGACAAAGGATGACATTTGGTGACGGAGCCGGAAACCCGCTTGTTTCAATTGATATTTCAGCCCACGAAATGACTCATGGTGTAACTCAGTACTCTGCTGGATTAATTTACCAGAATGAACCAGGTGCGCTGAACGAATCCTTCAGCGATGTATTCGGTACTGCTGTTGAATTTTATCTTGAAGGACCCACAGCTAACTGGCTGATAGCTGAAGACGTGGGAACTTTCCGTTCGATGCAGGATCCAAAAGCATATAACAATCCGGATACATACAAGGGTGATTACTGGGTTCCTGCCGGCGGGCCTGATAACGGAGGTGTTCACACTAACAGCGGAGTCCAGAACCACTGGTTTTATTTACTCACTGAAGGTGGAAGCGGGATAAATGATAACGGACATAGTTTTTCAGTATCAGGAATTGGATTGGAAGATGCTTCAAAAATTGCTTACCGCAACTTATCAGTTTACTTAACTCCACCATCCTCTTACTTTGATGTGAGACTTGCAACAATAAATTCTGCAGCGGATTTGTTTGGTTCCGGTTCGCAGCAATACCTCTCTGCTCTTGATGCATGGTATGCTGTTGGGGTGTATCAACCTTACCTCACTCAAAGGACAGGCGTTTCGGCTGATTCACTGAATTTTCTGGCGGAAGTTTCTGCCGGACCCGATAGCGATCAGCTTCAGGTTTCAAACATCGGTTTGCAGCCATTAACGATATCAGACATTCAAATTTCAGGAACGGGTTTTTCAATTTCTTCACTACCATCTTTACCAATGACACTTAACAATTACCAGGAACAATTTTCCCTGGAAATTTTATTTAGCCCAACAGCCCCGGGAACTATAGACGGAACTGTTTCAATCACAAGTGATGATCCCGAAGAACCGGTAAAGACAGTTTACCTAAAAGGAAAAGCTTTTACTATTACCCCGGCATCCGAGAGAATTTTATATGCTTCTTCAGGACCAGAAAGTTCAGGCAAGATAATTACCATCGATCTTCTCAGCGGTCAGGGAAGTGAAGTAGGACTTTCACAATTCGAAGAAATAAAAAGTATTGCTATCCATCCCGTAACAAAAATTATTTATGGAATGGTCGTTGGCAATTCTGATGTAAGAATAGTAAGAGTAAATGCTGAAGAAGGAGATGCATATACACTTCATACAATTAACCTTACTTCAATGGCCGGGATGGCATTCGATAATTCAGGAATTCTTTACGGTGCATCTATCTTCGGTGATATTTATTCGATTGATTTATCTAACGGAACTTACAATCTTGTGGTTGATGCAAACACTTCTGTTTCGGGGATTACTTTTCATCCTGTCACAAATGAACTCTGGGCAAGCTCAAGAGGATTTGTCGGTCCGAACAAAGATAAAATCTTCACAATTGATCTCGGCAGCGGAGATATAACATTAATTGGTCATACCGGTCTAAGTTTTATGACGAATGATATTGTATTCAACGAGAGTCTGAAATTATACGGATTGATTGGCGGTGCCGGACAGGTAAGCGATCTTGTCCAGATAAACACGTCAACCGGCGAGGGTACAATTGTCGGCTCAACGGGATTTGAAAATGTTTTAGGGCTTGCTTATCTCACCGGAGAAATTTCTTCAGTTGAAAATGATTTACCGGCAGTAACTATATTCGCATTAGAACAGAACTATCCGAACCCGTTTAATCCGTCGACTATAATAAAATTCCAGCTGCCAGAAAAAAGTATGGTAACACTAAAGGTCTATAATCTGATTGGAGAAGAAATAGCAACTTTGGTTAATGAAGAACTGCCGTTTGGAGTTTATGAAAAGAAGTTTGACGCTTCGAATCTTACATCGGGAATTTATTTTTATTCACTGAAAGCTGATGGGGGAAGCAAATTCAGTAAAACAAATAAAATGATTTTATTAAAGTAGCTTTTCCCAAGGCTCCTTAACCGGAGCCTTTTTATTAACGCCGGCAATGAATTTCCTGAGAATCTTTTCTTGCTTCTTACCTCTTTTCCTCTTAAACTTATCAAAGCATTCTTTCCCCAACCCCTGAAGCAATCTATTGTTGTTGGTAAATAGTAAACAATTAAATCACTTTGCTATCTTTTTAAAATATTTAATAATGATAGATAAAATCATATCTCATTACAAAATTATAAAGCAAGTCGGGCAGGGCGGACCTGTCCGCCGAAGCCTTAAAGGAATGTTATTGATTTATTATGATTGACAAAATAATATCTCATTACAGGGTGATTGATAAACTAGGCGAAGGCGGAATGGGTGTGTTGTATCTTGCCGAAGATTTAGAGCTAAACCGAAAAGCTGTTCTGAAATTCCTTCCACCCGATATGATAAATGATCCCGAGACTAATTTAAGATTTAAGAGAGAAGCACAATCAGCGGGTTCATTAAGCCACCCGAATATAGTAACCATATATGATGTAGGAGTTCACGAAAATAAAACCTTCATAGCAATGGAATATGTT
>DATDOL010000145.1:0-4480 GCA_035293265.1 Ignavibacteriaceae bacterium
CCGCCAATCAGCCACAAAGAAAATACGAGTATGTAGTATTTTCCGGTTGTCTGTGATTTAAACATTTTTGCCAAACCGATACTGAGCAATACATAAGACCATATGCTGATCGGGTCAATCTTTGCAAATACCCATCCGGTAATCGTTGTACGATCGGAACCAAGCAGTGCAGCTAAACTTGTATCATTTATCATTTTACCAGCAACCATAGTAAAAATCCCGGCGAGAATAAATTGCACTATAGAGATGTATGCAGTTAACCCGTTTGCAACAAGTGCGGATGAAAATGTTCCTTCACCTTTGAGCAGAAATTTAACGAACAGAAAATATATGCCAACGATCAAAACGAAAATTATAGTACCAAATATCAGTGTAGATACTATTGTAATTACCCAGCCAACCGGTCCCTGCATAAATTCTGTTTGCTTATCAATTTGTTCCAATGCCTCGTCACCTTCCTCCCTTGACATAGTGCCATCTTCAACCATCTTTTCAATTCTATCTATCTGCTGCTTTTTTGCCTCGAATTTTACTTCCTCATTTGTCATGGAGATCATACGAATAACAGCAACGACAATAAAAAATATTAATATGGGTATCACCCAGTCTTTATTTCTCGGTGGAAATTTTGAAGAGTGCTCAAACATTTTTGTCGGTTCGGTAAACACACCAATCATTTTATCAGAATGGCTTAGTTCACCGTTTTGATTTTGCGCTTCAGTCTGTGGAGTGATTGTATCGTTGGGATCCATTTTATGCCTCACTTTTTTATGGAAAATTATCAATTGAAACTTATCTTAGATTTAGTCTAAAGGCAATAATAATTTGCTTAGCGGTAAATAAAAATTTCCAGTGGCCGGCTTCGTAAAGAATTCAGGATTGCAATAAACAAAGTCATTTATCATTTAGTAAATTTAATATGTGAAATAAAACTTTTTTGCTGATATAATCCTGGGACAATAATGAAACCAAAAACCATAATCGAACCTTTCAAAATAAAATCTGTTGAGCCAATCAGATTTACAACGCGTGAGGAAAGAGAAAAAATATTGAGGGATGCCGGCTACAATCCTTTTATGATTCACGCCGATGATGTATTGATTGATTTGCTGACAGACAGCGGAACTTCTGCGATGAGTGCAAAACAATGGGCTGGAATAATGGAAGGCGACGAAGCTTACGCCGGCTCAAAAAGTTTTTACAAGTTTGAATCGGCTGTTAAAAAAATTACCGGGATGAAATTTATTATTCCGACCCACCAGGGAAGAGCCGCAGAGAAGATATTATTTTCTATTGTTGGTGGTCCGGGAAAATATTTTCCAAACAACACACACTTCGATACAACACGTGCGAACATTGAATTTACAGGTGCAGAAGCCGATGATTTTTTAACAGAGATTGGCAAGCACCCTGAACAACGCGCTGACTTTAAAGGAAATATGGATATTCAAAAACTCGAATCATTCATTAAAGAAAAAGGAGCTGAAAATATTCCATTATGTATGCTGACTGTTACAAATAATTCAGGAGGCGGGCAGCCGGTTTCAATGCAGAATATTCGTGAGGTGAAACAAGTCTGCAAAAAATATAGAATTCCATTGTATCTTGATGCGTGCAGGTTTGCAGAAAACGCTTACTTCATAAAAAAAAGAGAGAAGGGATTTCAGAAAAAATCAGTGCTAGAAATTGCACAGGAAATGTTTTCCTATGCTGATGGTGCAACTATGAGTGCAAAAAAAGATGCGCTTGTTAACATCGGTGGATTTCTTGCACTGAATGATGATGAACTAGCAATGAAATGCAGAAATTTATTAATCGTCACTGAAGGTTTTCCAACTTACGGCGGATTGGCGGGACGGGATCTCGAAGCAGTTGCCCAAGGTCTTGAGGAAGTTGTTGATGAACATTATCTTGAGTATAGAATCAGAAGCGTTGAATACCTCGGTGAAAAACTTATTTCAGCCGGAGTTCCAATTATTGAACCACCCGGTGGTCATGCAATTTATATTGATGCAAAACGATTTTTATCAAAAATTCCTTCTGACCAGTATCCCGGTCAGTCAATAGTTTGTGAACTTTATCTAGAAGGCGGAGTTCGCGGAGTTGAAATCGGAAGTGTTATGTTCGGCAAGTATGATAAAAAAGGAAAACTGATACCTTCGATGATGGAACTGGTTCGTCTGGCTATTCCTCGAAGAGTTTATACTCAGAGTCATGTTGATTATTTGATCGAGATAATTCTCGAAGTGTTTAAAAACAGAGATAAACTAAGAGGATATAAGATTGTTTATGAAGCACCTATGCTGAGGCACTTCACAGCAAGGTTTGAACCATTGAAATAAAATGAAAATAAATAAGAAATATCTTTATTCAAGCAAGAATCAAATCTGGAGATTACTTCCCACCGACACTAATAAACTTATCATTGAAGAAAGACAACCTGAAACGAAACAGGTTTATTTTAGTTGTATTCATTCTGATACCGGTAAAAAAATTTTCAAAGGCATTCAGCTTGAAGAAAAATTCTGGATAGGAATTGAAACTATTTACAAAGAGGTTATTTACTTTCACAAGTTTGCCAAACCGGATATGCCTCAGCACAAAGGTGTTATCGCATTTGATCTTAACAAACAAAAAGTGCTCTGGCACACTGATGCGCAGAATTTTCTTTTTATTTCTGATGACAAACTCTATTGTTATCAGCAGAATTTTGAAACCCGGAATTATATCGTTTTAAATTATCTGACAGGTCAGATTTCTGAAGGCAGTGGTGTATCTCATGAAGAAATAAATGAACTAAGGAAGATATCAAGTACCACCGTTGATTTTTTAGGTTATCATTTTCCACAGACATTTTATCCTCAAAACCAAGCGGATGAGAGGACTAAGCACACCCTATCCAACCTTAGAAATGAAAGTGTAATTTCAGGAAATATTGAATTTATAAGCTTAAATAATCTACTTTTATTCAATTTTCATATGGTTGCTGAAGCCGGCTTTTTAAGAAATGTTTTTAAGGCAGTTGACTTATCCACAGGAAAGTATATTTTAGAGGAAGTTTTGATGAGTAAAACTAGTGCTTATGTGCCTGATTCTTTTTTTGTCAAAGACGATTTACTTTTTTTGCTGATCGAAAAAACTATGCTGGAAGCTTACAGAATATCAGATTGAGGTGAAGATTTTATGGAACTTTCAAAAGATGAAAAAGAAATACTCCTTACTGCTGCAAGGGAATCAATTAAAGCCGAGTTTGGTGAAGGCAAAGTAACCCCTGTCGATTATACAGCATACCCGAAACTCAAACTTGAGCTTGGTACGTTTGTTACTTTGAAAATTAATAATCTTCTCCGGGGATGTATAGGATACATTGTCGGATACCAGCCGTTATTTGATGCTGTGGTTGAGGCTGCAAAGCAGTCAGCATTTAAAGATCCGCGTTTTCCTCAGCTTACAATGGAGGAACTTGCTAAAATAAAAATTGAGATATCGGTGTTGTCGCTGTTTCAGCCAATAAAAAGTTACGATGAAATTGAAATTGGAAAGCATGGTTTGCTTCTGGATGAAGGAGGAAAAGCCGTTCTTCTTCCGCAGGTTGCAACTGAACACAATTATAACCGGGCACAATATTTAACAGCGTTGTGTCACAAAGCCGGTTTGTATGGTGAGTATTGGAAAGAAAGGATGTTAACAATAAAAACTTTTACTGCTCTTGTTTTTGATGAAGTCTGAAAGGAAAAAATGAAATGCAATATATAAGGCCAGCACAGGTTGCAGGATATTTTTATCCTTCCGATCCTGTTAAACTGAGAAATGAAATTAATGTTCTGCTGGATAAATCAAAACCAACAGAAAAATATGAAAAGATATTCGGAATAGTATCACCACATGCAGGTTATGTTTATTCAGGTAAGACCGCTGCTTTTGCTTACAACCAGCTGAAAGATAAAAATTATAAACGGGTTGTAGTGATTTCTCCAAGTCACTCAGAATATTTTCCTGGAATTTCTGTCTTTGAAGGTGACGCATATGAAACACCTCTTGGTTTGCTTGAAGCTGATAAAGATTTTATTGAAAAATTAGTTAATGGAAATAAGATAATTTTCAGAGGATTCGAAGGACACAGAAAAGAACATGCTTTGGAAGTTCAGCTTCCTTTTCTGCAATCAGTTTTAAATAATTTTAAAATCGTGCCGATTGTAATGGGTGACCAGCGAAAAATGTTTGTTGATGAACTCGCAAAAACTTTAGCTAAAGTTTTTGACGATGAAACACTCATAGTTGCCAGCTCAGATATGTCACATTTTCATTCTAAGCATGAAGCAAATATTCTGGATTCTTTAGTTGAGGAAAGAATCCGGCAATTCGATTTTGAAAGTTTGCAAAAAGATCTGGATCGGCACAACTGCGAAGCCTGCGGTGGTGGGACAATAGCTGCATTGATGAAAGCTGCTTCAATTAAAAATTTTAATCACTCGAATGT
>DATDOL010000146.1:0-5519 GCA_035293265.1 Ignavibacteriaceae bacterium
TTCTTACAATAATTATACTGATTTTCCTGAACTTGCTGCTTTTGGTGATTTTGGAATTTTGAGAGGATTAAAAACCCAGACTATCAGAATACTTCCTGTTAAGTTTGATGCTTCTTCAAATAAAATCAGGTTATATACAAGTATTCTTTTCCAGATAAATTTTTCTGCCGGTGGAAATGTTCAGAACATTCCTGAAGATGAGCTAATAAAATATTCAGTTATAAACTATGACGTTGCAAAAAACTGGACTTTAAAACCATCACGACTAAATAAAGATATTCAAAACAGCGTGCTCGCCAATGGTCAATGGGTTAGGTTTGAAGCAACCAAGGAAGGTATTTATAAAATTGACAGGACAATGCTACAATCATTTGGAATTAATCCAGTTGGTTTAGATCCGAGAACAATTAAGATTTACAACAACGGTGGTAAAGTTTTACCTGAAAGCAACCTGGCTGCAAGACCAATTGATCTTGTGGAAAATGCAATTACAATTGCCGGTGAAAATGACGGTAGCTTTGATTCAGGGGACTATATTTTATTTTATGGAAGAGGATCCAGATTTAGGGATTATGATAGTCTTGCAGGAACAATACCAAGATTCAATCATCCATACTCTTTAAAGAATTATTATTGGATAACTCATGGCGGAGCCAATGGAAAAAGAATACAGAATAAGCCGGGGTTGAACACAACTCCAAATTTCGTTCAATCATCCTCAATTGCATTCCTGGATTTTGAAGAAGATAAAATTAATCTTGCCAAAACCGGTCGTGAGTTTTATGGTGATGATTTTTCACAATCGGTTACTTCACGAACTTACATGAACAAGCTTGACGGAAGATTAAGTTCATTCCCCATAAATTATCGATTGAGATTTATTAATGGCTCATCAGCAAGTTTTACTTTTCAACTATCTGAAAACTCGACCCAGCTGATTTCAAAAACATTGGCTGGATATGGATCAGCAAATTATACCGTCGGTTTCTCCCACACCGAAACAGCTTCTTTTACCGGTTCTTTGCCGGATAACAGGAGCGTTTTAAAATTTACAATTATACCTTCATCCAGTTCTGTTGGTTATTTGGATTATTTTGAAATCAGTTTTGAAAAGGAACTCAAAGCAGTTGATGACCAGTTGATCTTCTTCTCAAAAGATTCAAGCGCAATTGTTGAATATTATATAAACGGTTTTTCCTCAACCAATATTAAAGTGTTTGATGTTTCAAATTATTCCGATGTAAAAATTGTGACTAACCATATTTTACTAAGCGGTGGCGATTGCAGATTTCAGTTTAACGAAACCGCGGGAGAAATTAAAAAATATTATGCTGTCGGCGGTGATAAGTTTTTTTCTCCGGTCAATCCACAGCCTGTTACAAATTCAAACCTGAGGGGAATAGATCCGGGAGCTAAGTTTATCATCATTACTCATAATAATTTTTTGGAAGCTGCAGACCACTTGAAAAATTACAGGCAGACTGAAGCAAGTTTACCTATTTCAACAACAGTGATCGATGTTGATCAGATTTACAATGAATTTTCCTGCGGAATGATGGACGTCTCTGCCATAAGGGATTTTATAAGGTATGCTTATGAAAACTGGCAAATAACCCCGGAATACTTTCTACTTTTTGGTAAGGGTACTTACGACTTTAAAAATATTGAAGGATTCGGAGATAACTTTATTCCTACCTGGCAAACAGTTGAATCACTCAGGTTATTAGATTCCTATCCGACAGATGATTTTTTTGCAAGAGTTGACGGCGATGATTCAGTACCTGATCTTGCATTCGGAAGAATTACATCTCGCAATTCGAGTGAAGCAAATAATTATATTAACAAAGTAATCTGGTATGAAACTCAAAGTGATAAAGGTTCGTGGAGAAATCTGATTACCTTGGTTGCTGATGACGATTTAACTTCCGGCGGTTCTGATCCTCAAGCTGAACACACACGTCCTTCGGAAATACTTGCAAATACTCACATCCCTGCTTCATATGATTTAAAGAAAATATACATAGCCGACTATCCCGCTGAAATAACAGGCTCAGGCAGAAGAAAGCCAACCGCAAATACTGATATTATCAAAACAATGAATGAAGGAACGTTGTTTGTCAACTATATCGGGCATGGAAATCCGGATCTTTGGGCACACGAGCAAATTTTTGTAAGAAGTGTCGCAATTCCGCAGTTAGAAAATGACAGGTATTTCTTTTTGTGTGCTGCAACATGTGATTTTGGTTATTACGATATTCCGAATTTCCAGAGCGGTGCAGAGGAAATAATGTTTTTGCCAAATACAGGTTCAATCGCAACCTTCAATTCAGCAAGACTTGTTTTTTCAGGACAAAATCATTTATTAAATTATTCTTTTTTTGATTACCTCCTTACTTCACCGAAAGATACACTCAATTACAGCAAGACGATTGGGTATGCAGTTTTTAAAACTAAAGTTGATCGGAATTCTACGAATGACAGGAAATTTCATTTAATCGGTGATCCAACACTGAGACTCCAGATTCCCCGGCATAACGGAATTGTTGATTCAGTTAATAGTCAATTGCTTGTGAATGATGTCCAGGTAAAAGCATTGAGCAGAACCAGGATAGCAGGGAGGATTTTGGATATAAATGGACAATTATGGAGCGGTTTTAATGGAGAAGGAATACTGACAGTGTTTGATTCTGAGCGAACAAAATTACTTACCGAGATTGGGAATTTCCCGATGGTGATTCAGGGAGGTGTAATTTTCAGAGGAAGAGTATCTGTCATAAACGGAGAATTCTCTGCTGATTTTGTTGTTCCAAAAGATATATCATACGAAAATAAAAACGGTAAAATTCAATTTTATTTTTTTGATGCTAATTCTGATGGTATAGCATTCACCAATAAGATATTAGTTGGCGGTACCGATACAACTGTGGTAAATGATGGTAACGGACCTGAGATTGAAATATTCTTCGACGATGAAAATTACAGGAATGCTTACCTTGTGAGTTCC
The DNA here is from genome assembly GCA_035293265.1 of Ignavibacteriaceae bacterium. Classification (GTDB taxonomy): domain Bacteria; phylum Bacteroidota; class Ignavibacteria; order Ignavibacteriales; family Ignavibacteriaceae; genus DATDOL01. The sequence goes on from DATDOL010000146.1 coordinate 3,005, forward strand.
GAACCTTTATTGATAATAAAACTTTTTGATGAAACAGGTTTGAATACAACCGGTACAGGAGTTGGACATACTCTTGAAGGAATCCTAAACGAGGACGAAAGCAATCCTCTTGATTTTACAAACTACTTCACAGGTGAACTTGATGCCGGCGGCAGGGAAGGAAAAATAAATTATAAATTTAACACATTGCAGCAAGGCGATTATAATTTATTAGTAAAAGCCTGGGATGTTTTTAATAACTATTCAAATGAATCGGCTTACTTCACAGTTGTAAATAGTAACGAACTGGTTGTTAGAGATGTGTATAATTATCCAAACCCGTTCGCAGGAAATACCACATTCACTTTTCAGCAGAATCTCAACGTTCCGGTTGATGTTCAAATTAAAGTTTATACTATTGCCGGCAGGTTGGTAAAAGAAATTACGGAGCCTAATATCAATACTAAATTTGTTAAGATTAATTGGAATGGCAAAGATGCGGACGGCGATATTCTTGGCAATGGTTCATACTTTTATAAGCTGATTGTCCGGACGACTGATGGTGGGTTTAGTCAGAGCGTAATCGGCAAGATGGCAGTAATCAAATGACGGAAAATTTTTGCAATAGTTTTAATAATTATATTTTTTATATTTCACATCTGGAATCAGATTGTGAAGAATTAACGAAACCAAATTCATTGGAGGAAATCAGAAATGAAAATTCTATCTAAGCTTATGATGATCAGCATTTTATTAGCATTACCGCGGATAAATTATGCGCAAGGTGAAGCCGCTGTTCCGTTTTTATTACTTGCTCCCGATTCGAGATTTGGTGCAATTGGAGAATCAGGCACGGGATTGGCGGATAATTCGGCGGCAATTTTCTGGAATCCTGCCGGAATCGCTTTTCTCACCGGAACAGAGTTGAGCATTACACACAGTAATTGGCTTCCCCAGTTTAATCTGGATTTATTCTATGATTACCTGTCCTACCGTGGATATATTGAAGACCTTAGTGGAAGCGTGACGGCAAGTATTGCATACATGAACTTTGGTGAATTTGTCAGAACGGGCGAAAATGATCCAACACCGCTTGGAACATTCAGTGCTTACGATGCTGCACTTACTCTCGGCTACGCTACTAAACTTTCTTCTGATTGGGGAATTGGTTTGAACTTCCGAATCATTCACAGCAGACTTTCAGATAAACCTGTTGGAGAAGAAGAAGGTGAAGGAACTGCGACATCTGTCAGCTTTGATATTGCAGGAATATGGCGGCCGGAACATCTTGATATTTTCGGATGGGAGCTTAATAACGCACTCAGTATAGGTGCAAATCTTAGCAACCTTGGTCCTAAAATTACTTATATAGATCAGGCTCAATCTGATCCGATCCCCACAAACTTCAGACTCGGTTTTGCATTCCAGTTATTCAATGATGAATTTAATTCTCTGGTTTATACTCTGGATTTCAGTAAACTTTTAGTAAGCAGGGATTCAACCGGTGCATCAAAACAATTCTATGAAGCACTCTTTTCTTCATGGGGAGATGAAACCATGAGTGAAGAAATGAGAGATCTTGTTACGTCAATGGGTCTTGAATATTGGTATGGTACTCCTGGTGATTTTCTTTTTGCTTTAAGAGCCGGCTTTTTTTATGAAGATCCAAGCTATGGAAACAGAAAATTCTTAACCTTTGGTGCAGGGCTTCGATATGATATTTATGGATTTGATTTCAGTTATATAACTACTTCCGTTTTCCCGGATGGCGATACACATCCTCTCAACGATACTCTTAGATTTACAATTCTTATCGGTTGGGGAGCTGTTGCTGATACTGTAAGAGGATTTCCAAGGGGCATTTAATCCAGAGCATGAAATATTACTTTTCCGGAATTCTTTGGATGATCATTTTGGGCAGCATGTCTGCCCAATCTTTTATTGGTAAAATTAATCCCTATCCATCATCTTCTTCAATTGCATTAGTTGACGATACTTTAAAAATTCTTGCTATAATGGTTAACTTCCAGCAGGACAGGGATGGTACCACATTCGGCAATGGAAAGTTCGGAAGCATTTATTCTCAGAATTATGGCAGCCAGATCATAGATCCTCTTCCTCACGATGCTCAATATTTTGAAGATCATCTCACCTTTGTACAGAATTATTTCAATACAGTTTCTAAAGGGAAATTATTTATTGAGTTTACAGTTCTTCCTGATACTTTTTCTGTTTCTCAGGCAATGAGAAATTATTCTCCGCCGCCAAACTCTGATGACTTTAAACCTTTAGGAGATTTTGCAACTGAAGCCTGGACTTTAGCAGACCAGGTTTATTCCGGATTTCCTTTTAGTGATTACGATTTGTTTACAATTTTTCATGCCGGTGTCGGAAGAGATATTTCTCTTCCGGGTAGTATTGGAAATGAAAGGGATCTTCCTTCAGTTTATTTAAGTGATAATGCGTTCAGAGAAATATACGGATCCAATTATGAAGGAATTCCTGTATCAGGAGGATCATTCAATATTACAAACAG
>DATDOL010000147.1:0-5019 GCA_035293265.1 Ignavibacteriaceae bacterium
CCTGTTAAAACATAAACGTGACCTTTATTCTTAGTATAATTTTTTGCCCACGCCATTCCTTTAGCTTTGGAGATTCCCATTCCCAGCGAACCTGTGCTTGCTTCAATTCCGGGTTGCCTAACCTCAGGATGACCATCGAGTCCGTGCAATCTTCTGAGCATTAAAAGTTTTTCTTCAGGAATAATTCCAAGTGCATAAAATAACGAATATAATCCGGGCACATCGTGACCCTTCGATGAAAAATAAATATCACGGTCAGGTGAATCCAATCCGACTTGAAGAATATTCAATTCATTTAGATAGAGATAAGTTGTAATATCCATTGCGCTGAGTGATGAACCAAGATGACCTGAACCTGCTTTCTTAATAGCAACAAGAGTGTTGTAACGGCACATATCAGCAAATAGCTGCATCTTTGTAGCCCAATCACCTCCGCCTTTAGCAGAAAATGATTTAACTTTATCGAATTCTGATTTCTTGATAATACTATAAATCATTTACATCTCCACCGTACTAAATTCTTAAAAAGTTTTCGAAACTGTTTATGAAAATTACCACAATAAGCGGAAAAAATGTAATTTGTCGACTAATCATAGCTTAACTGGTAATAAATTCTTGTAGTTTAATACTCGTTTGCGTAATAGAAGTCATCTAAATAAATTATTAATATGAAATCACCCGAGGAGTGGACAAACTTTTACATAATTAGTTTCCTTTGCATTTTATTTTCGCTTAACTATATAAATGCCCAGGAGTTAAAATTTAAAAGTATTTCCGTTGAAAATGGATTATCCCAGAGTACGGTCAATTGTATGATCGAAGATCGTTATGGATTTCTTTGGTTCGGAACACAGGATGGGTTAAACCGATTCGATGGCTACCATTTTAAAATTTTCCGACACGATTCGAAAGATCTTAATTCCATTTCAGATGATAATGTATGGTCAATGTTTGAAGATAATTCTGGTAATATCTGGATTGGAACGCAGGATGGAATTTTGAACTGTTTTAATCCGGTCACTGAAAAATTTAGTCATTACCTTCCGGATAGCTCAAGTACTTTAAGCGGAAACAGCATAACTTGTATTTATCAGGACACAGCGGGCAATCTTTGGTTAGGAACTTATAAGAGCGGATTGTACCGGTTTGAATTTGATTCCGGTTACATGAAGCAATATCCACATCAACCCGATAATTACAACTCCCTGAGTAATAATTTTGTCACATCCATTCACCAAGATTCGAATGGAGGATTATGGGTTGGAACTCACAATGGTTTATGTCTTTTGAACTTAGAAGCGAATCCGCAAAAAATAACTCGTTATTATCACGATCCGAATAATGCAAACACATTAAGTCATAATACTATCTGGACGTTCTTTCAATCCAAAAATGACTTGGAGGGTTTTTGGATAGGAACATTTAATGGGCTAACATATATCGAAACAAATCAGAATAAATTCATACGTGTCATTCCTGATCAGTGGAATCCTGATCCATTTAGTCGGAGTATAAGTTCAATTTGCCAGGATCTTTCAGGCAGAGAAAATAAATTCTGGATTGGAACTTATCATGGCTTATTGCAAATCAATTTAGATAATTTCAAATTCACACGCTCTGTTTCCTCTTCAGATAATCCGTCCGGCTTAACAAATAATCGAATCAATAAAGTTTTAATCGATCGATCGGGTGTATTGTGGATTGCTACACAAAAAGGAATAAATTATTATTCTCCGCAAAAAGACAAGTTCAGTTTTCAATCCAAAGATAAATACAGTGAAACAAATTCGAATGTACTTAATGGCTTGGACATCCAGGCGATTTGTGAAACCGTGGATGAAACAATTTGGTTTGGAACCTCAACAGGATTGTTTGCTCTCAGACAATCAGAAAACAATTACCAGGTTGTTAAAAATAATTCCTTTTCCAATTTAAATATTTGGTCGCTTGAAGCCGGAAATTCTGATGACTTATGGATTGGGTCTTATGGAAGCGGGTTAAAGAAAATGAATTTGACTTCCGGGAAAATTCAGCACTGGAAAGGAAACTTAAATGATCCGCGGAATATTGGAAATGCTTACGTAAGGGCTATTCATCAGGATAAATCCGGCTTTCTCTGGATTGGTCTTTGGGGTGCAGGGCTTAATCGGTTGGATACTAAAACCGGAATTATTTCTAAATGGAATCACCAGAATGACAATCCGCAAAGTTTGAGTAATAACGATGTGTGGGTAATATTTGAAGATAGTTTTGGAAGAATCTGGATTGGTACTTACGGAGGCGGATTAAATTTATTTGATAAAACCAAGGGTGGAATTTTTTATAAATGGCTTCATAATAGTAAAAATGAAAATGGTCTGAACGATAATAATATACTTTTTATTAAGGAATCAGTTTTTAAAAATAGTAAGGATAAGACAATTCTCTGGATTGGCACTGAGAATGGATTAAATAAATTTTCTGTTCCCAATAAATCTTTAACCGAACATAGCTTGAATGAAATAGAAATCAAACGTTTTGTGTTTAAGGAAGATTTTTCAGCGAACACAATTAACAGCATCGAAGAAGATGATAAAGGTCATCTTTGGATTACTACTAATAATGGGCTGATTGAATTTGATCCTGAAAAAAAAATTCTTCTCAATAATTATACAACGTCAGATGGATTACAAAGTAATGAGTTCAATCCAAACTCTGTATGTAAAACAAAAAACGGAGAAATATTTATTGGCAGCATTAATGGAGTCAATTTTTTCTTTCCTGATAGTATTTTGCATTCGAAGTACATCCCTAATGTTATAATCACGGACTTCCAGATATTTAATCAACCTGTACAGATTGGTCAGGACTCACCTCTAAAAATGTCCATCAATACGGTAAAGGAAATAGTTCTTTCATATAGTCAAAATGTTTTTTCATTCCAGTTTGCTTCTCTGGATTACAACGCACCTGATTTGAATCAATATGCATACATGATGGAGGGATTTGATGAAACTTGGATTTTCAGCGGCACACGACGGTTTGTAACTTACACGAATCTTGACCCGGGCAAATACACTTTCCGGGTCAAAGCAACAAACAGTGATGGAATCTGGAACGAGAAAGCCACTCAGGTTGCTATCATAATAAATCCTCCGTTCTGGGCAACATGGTGGTTCAGAGGATTTGGATTCATATTGATTTTTGGGATCCTATATTCTTTTTACAGGATAAAATTAAAAAGGATTTTGGAGTTAGAGAGATTAAGAATCAAAATTGCATCTGACCTTCACGATGACATTGGCGCCGGCTTAACAAGAATTTCCTTAGAAAGTGAGTTGCTTAAATCTAATACAAATTCTGAAGAAAGAAATTCAGCCATACAACGGATAGGAACAATGAGCAGAGAAATAATTAACTCTATGAGTGATGTTGTCTGGTCAATAGATTCAAGAAATGATTCGGTAGAAAATCTTATTAATAGAATGAAAGATTTTTCCTTCTCTTTATTTTCATTAAGGAACGGCAGAGTTATTTTCGAAACTCATAACCTGGATTTACAAAAGAAATTAAAAGTCGATATCAGACAAAATGTATACCTGATATTAAAAGAGGCAATTAATAATTCGGCAAAATATTCAGACTCCGATCACATCAATGTTACAATGAAAAATGAAAATGGAAAATTTATAATGATTGTACACGATCCTGGAACAACAATTTCTCACCAGAAATTATCCGGACATGGATTAAGAAACATGCAGATGAGAGCTGAAAAGATTGGAGGAAAAATAAAATTTATTAAGGAGGATGGCTTTAAAGTTGTTTTTACAGGAAAAGAATTATAAGCACCCACTTGTTAATAGGTGGTTTGAACTCATCCCCTTGCCCCGTCTCTTTCAAAGAGAAGGGGAGTTTATGGGAATCCATCCCTTTGGGAAAAGTCCCTCTATTTTCAAGAGAGGGATTTAGGTCGTTAGACTCCGTCAGAGACTAACGGACTCTGATGAGGTGAGTTTATTGCGTTGACGATTTTACACCCGCATCTTTATGCAGTTTTAGAATATCTTAAAAAAAGTTAGTATTGATTATGATAAGAATAGGAATAATTGAGGACGACGAGCACATCCGTGAAGGTATCCAAAAGTATCTGAATGCACAGAATAATTTTATCTGCGAAATTGCCGAGAACAGCTTTGAAAATTTTCTTCCGAAGCTTGATAAAGAAGGTCCGATTGACATTGCTTTAGCTGATATTGGCTTACCGGGTATGTCGGGAATAAATGGAATTAAAATTTTAAGGAAGGAATATCCCGATATTAATATCATTATGCTCACAGTTTACAATGATTCCACCAGGATTTTTAATTCGCTTTGTGCGGGAGCTTCAGGATACCTATTGAAAAACACTCCACTTGAAGAAATAAAAAAATCAATCGAGATTTTAGACAGCGGTGGCTCACCAATGTCGCCGGAAATTGCAAGAAAAGTTGTTGAGTATTTTAATCCGGTCAAATCGGATGGATACAAATCCGGTTTAACACAGAAAGAAAATGAAATTGTAAATGCGTTGGTTGATGGATTAAGTTATAAACTCGTTGCAGATAGAATGAATATCTCGATCGATACAGTAAGATTTCACATCAGGAATATTTACCGCAAGCTTCACGTCAACTCAAAAGCGGAGGTAATAAGTAAATCTTTAAAGGGAGAAATTTGAGGAAGCTGTAAGCACTAAGCTTTGAGCAGTAAGCCATTCGAATAAGATAACTTCATCCATCATCCCTCTTTCATCATCCATTTTAACTCTTCCCCGCATCTTTATGCGGTTGATACACCTGAAGTTTTTATTTAAAATGATTGCGGAAAAATATTCTCTTCTTATTCCGTCCTGATAAAAAATTTTCCTAAAAATTCACAATTTGCTCAAATCAACAATTGGAGGAAGTGAAATGAAGACTTTCGAGTTACAAAGAGTGAAGACATTAATCATTTTCATCCCGATGTTTATCTTCAATACTGGAATGGTGCGAGCACAAA
>DATDOL010000148.1:0-9779 GCA_035293265.1 Ignavibacteriaceae bacterium
TAAAATTAACAATTATAAAACCTACATCAAATTTTTAGGGTAATCTTCCTTAATGCATAAACCGTTACCAGGAAGCTAAGAGTTGGTCCTGTTACAAAAAGTAATAGAATATACAAGTAACCATGCTGTTCGATCAAATCAACAATAATGCGGAAAGAGGAAATTTTTGTAAATAGAAACCAGAAAGCTACGAATGCTAAAATACCTGAAAGCAATCCGGCAACTATTCCATTCAGAATAATTGGGATTTTGATTGTTGATAATTTTGCACCGACCAATTTCATAGTTTCTAATTCTCTCATTCTTGCATTTGTAATCAGCCTGATTGTAGTGTACACAAGGTAAAGTGCAACAAGGAAAACCAAAACCGTCACGATTGCGAGATAAAGCTTACTTTTATCAATGTAATCGAAAACCTTATAAACAAAACTGTCCTTGAACACCACCTCATCAACCCATTCTAATGAGGCAATATGATCGGCAACAAGGTGTAAGGAATCATAAGCAACTTCATCAAAATTTAAGGTTACCACAAAAGAAGCAGGAAGAGGATTATAGCTAAGTATCTCTCTGAAATCTTCGCCGGTTTCTTTAATGAAAGTTTCAGCAGCTTCATCCTTACTTATAAAATTCACTGATTTTATAGATTTAAAATTTTCAAGTTCCTTCTTAAAAGTTTGGATTTCATTTGCATTGGTATTTTCTTTAATGAAGATGTTAAGATTAATATTATCCTTTAATTTTTTCTCAAGAAGGTTTGAAAGTTGAATTGCAGCTACAGATGCAATGATTAATACAACAGCAATTCCCAATGAAATGAATGTTAAAATAAATGATGCTTTTGCTCTTGAAATGGATTTAAAAGCTTCCCTTATATGAAAAAAGATCATTGGATTTTTAATGTTAAATTATGCCAAGAAGTGATATTAATTCCATTAAAAATTGGATTCATCAATCCACTGTGTTATTTGCCATTTGGATGTTTGCACATCCTTTCTCATAGTTAGATTGACTCTTCCATCGACTCTTACCACATCAGTTGGATTGAATGTGATGTTAAGGTTAAAACTTCTGACAATATTTGCATTTAAAGAATCTGCAGTACTAAAAACAATATTGTTCCAGATTAAATCCAGCCGTTGTGAATTCCTGAAAAGTCCATGCGTTGTTCTCATTTCCTCGACCCGTGCCCAGGAAACATCAAATCCTTGTTCATAATCACGATAGGTAAAATTAAAGTCCGTAGCTATTAGTGCACCATAGATAAGTGTATCCTTAAACGTATACGAGTACTGAAAATTCTGAAATACGCCTTCGATAGTTTTCTGATCTGAAATGGCAGGACTTCCTGAATCAAAATTCTCATCATAAGCCGGTGCGAACGGATTAGTGCAAGCAACGAAAAAGAATAACAATGCTGCTGAAAGTATGATATAAAATTTAATGTACAATTCCCTTCAATTCACTCCAGCTGGTTGAACCTTCTATCGCATTGTCTTCCCAAATATAAACTGACCACACACCCCCAGCATCCCTGAACATTGTGAAATTAAGATTTCCTTCAAAGATAAGCGATTCATTATTCAACTGAGGAACAACCAAAGTATATTCGGCAGTGTAGCTTGCGCTATCAGCTATTACTGCACCATAATTTTCATTCCTGAAACTCAGGCTGATTGGTAAACTTTGCGGGACGTCATTAATCAGATTATTGAAATATTGTATTTCATCACTGATGTTCCAGTTTTCCCATATTTGAAATCGCAATGCTGTGCTCGATGGATTAAAAAAAAATAATTTTCCAGTCAGATTCGGATCTGAAAATGTTTTAGTATAATTATTTGTGTTCTTGTCGCTGAATGAATTAATCAGGTTCTGTATTAAAATTGTTCTCTCACTGGGTGTTGTGTAATTCGATCTTATCTCATCAGGAAGCTCGGCATCGCGAGTTTCGAAAAGATCACAGCCGTTAATAAATCCTATAATCAATATGAAATAAATGCTTTTCAACTTAAAGTAATTAAAATAATTCATGGTGAAGAATCAATCTCAAACAGGATACCATTATAATTTGCGAATATGTTTATAATGTAAAATCATTTTTTTTCAGAAACGATCTCATTATGGTCAAAAATGTTAGAAATTCCAAGTAATTTTTAATTAAGCCGATTTTATTTGATTTATGTTATAAACCTGCAATTGTTCCATTGTATAAATCGAGTGATTCTTACAAACTGCTTCTGTTCAAAATTGCCCTTCCAACTGTTGCTTCATCTGCAAATTCCAGGTCACCTCCGATAGGTAATCCACGGGCAATTCTTGAAACTTTGATACCAATCGGTTTGAGTAATTTTGCAAGATATAGAGTTGTAGTCTCACCTTCGGTATCAGGGTTTAATGCCAGTATAACTTCCTGTATCTCTTCACGCTTAAATCTTTTTAATAACTCTTTAATTTTCAGGGAGTCAGGACTTATTCCTGAAAGCGGAGAAAGCACTCCACCAAGTATATGATACAATCCATTGTACTCATTAGTTTTTTCAATTGCAATCACATCGCTGGCTTCTTCAACCACACAGATAATATTTTTATTTCGTTTTTCACTTTTACAAATTAGACAAAATTCTTCTTCTGAAAGATTAAAGCACTTATTGCAAAATCTTAATTTCGTTTTCAAATTTTCAAGTGAACTAATAAGATTTTTGAATTGCTCATTATCAGTTTTTAATAAGAACAATGCCAGCCGCTGAGCTGTCTTCCTTCCAATACCGGGCAGTTTACTCAGTTCCTCAATTGCAATAACTAAAGTTTCGGCTAACTGCACTTCAAAATCCTGGGATATTCATTCCCGGAGGTATCATACCTTTCGTAACTTTTGCAAGCTCTTCTTCTGCCATTTTATTCGCAGATTGCAGTGCTTTATTAACAGCTGCGACGACAAGGTCTTCAAGTATCTCCTTTTCATCTTTATTGATTACCTGAGGATCAATTTCAACAGAAATTATTTCCTTATTTCCATTTGCAGTTGCTTTTATCATACCACCACCAGCTTCTTCAGTGACTGTTTTATTTCCCAGCTCACCCTGAACTCGTTGCATCTCAGCCTGCATTTTCTGAACCTGCTTAAGCATTGCCTGCATTCCGCCCTTCATTTAGTTTCTCCTTTATAAAAATTTTAACTGTTTTAGAAAATAATTCGGTTAATTTTTCCTCAAATATAGTACATTCGATTGACTTTATACACTTTATTTTCCTAATTTCTATTTCAAATTTCAGGTAAGAGATTTAATTGAAATACAAAAATATTGACACAAAATGATCGAAGAAAAGAACATCAGGAATATTCCTTTTGACGAATCTAATTACCAGCTAATCGAGTATACAGATACAATTTTATTAGACCAAAATAAAAAAGTAAAGGTAAAAGATTCAGGTCAGAAATTTGCTGCAATTGCTTCATTCTTTTATGAATATATTAAAGAATTTAACATCCCGTGTGCTTATATAAAACGACACGGTAAGGAATCTCTTGTATTTGTTAAGTTTGAAAGATTTCCATTTGAAGTAAAAATTTTAAACTCTGCGGATAAACGGATTTCCAAAATCTTTTCAGTAAAAGAAGGTCATCTTCTTAACCTGCCGATCTATGAGTATCATTACGGAACTTCAAAATATTCCAGTATATCAGAAAGCCATTTGATCTCTTTTGATTTATGTACGATCGAGGATATTAAATCCATAAACAGAATTTGTTCAAAAGTTAATGCGGTAATAAAATCATTTTTTGAAAGAAGGAACGAAAAAATTGGTGAATTTACATGCACTTTTGGTAAATTTGAGAGCAAAGTTTATTTAATTGATGGTTTTACACCACTCAATTTAAAAGTACTCCCGGTAGAACAAAATGGAAAGTGGCAGGATCCTTATAACTTGAATACAACGTTACAAATAAAAAAGTATACTGAACACCTGTTTAAAATTACATCCGGCTGAATAAATGTTTACAAAATATGGTTATCATACCATTGGCGTTGTTACAATAATTTCCTTTCTTTTAATAACTTTAAGTTTTTTTATACATAACCTGCCAGGTAAAATTTCTGTAATCTTTATTGCAGCAGCAATTTTATTATTGACACTGAATTTTTTCCGGGACCCTGAGAGAACCACTCCAGATAAAAAAAATATTATCGTATCCCCTGCCGATGGCAAGGTTTTATTCGTTAAAAAAATTCAGGATGATAAATTCGTTAATGGTGAAGCTTATCAAATTTCAGTCTTCATGTCTCCGCTTGATGTTCATGTTAACAGAATTCCAATTTCGGGTAAAGTGGAGTTATTAAATTATTATGAAGGAAAGTATGTCGCTGCATTTGAAGATAAATCCTCATTGTTAAATGAAAGAATGGAAATCGGGATTACAAGCCCGCAAGGAAAAATATTTTTTACACAAGTTGCAGGATTCGTGGCGAGAAGAATTGTCAATAAATTAAAAGCCGGAGATGAAGTTAAAGCCGGAGAGCGGTTTGGAATGATTAAATTTGGCAGCAGGTCGGATATTATTGTTTCTTCAAGTTGGACACCAATGGTAAAAAAAGATGAGCACGTAACTGCAGGTGAAACAATTTTATTTGAACTAACCTCCAGATGAACCGCCGGCGTATTACTCCTTCTGTAATCCCAAACTTATTTACTGCCATAAATATGTTTTGCGGATTCTACTCAATAATTGAAACAAGCATTGGAAACTTTAATTATGCCGCTTGGCTGATATTTGTTGCAGCATTATTTGATGCCCTTGATGGAATCGTTGCGAGGTTGACAAATTCAAGCAGCGAACTTGGCGTTGAACTTGATTCACTTTCAGATATTGTCAGCTTTGGAGCCGCACCAGCATTCATTCTATACAAAACTTATTTATACCAGTTTGATGTTTACGGAATTATCATTGCTTCTCTTCCAATGATTGCCGGCGGATTCCGGTTGGCAAGGTTTAATGTCCAGCTTGTGGGATTTGAAAAATCTTTTTTCATCGGGCTGCCAATACCTTCATCGGCTTTAACGATTGCTTCATTTGTTCTTGCATTTTATACAGATAGTTACAGTCCACCATATCTGCACTTTATCATTCCGCTGGTGATTGTCGTTTCAATTTTGATGATCAGCAACATAAGATATGAAACGTTACCAAAATTTTCCTTTAAAAGTATCCTTGAAAAACCATTTCACTTTTTATTCTTGTTAGCAAGCGTAGTCGTGGTGATACTTCTTTACAAGAAGGGATTGTTCTTCGTTTTTGTTTTCATGATCGTAATTGGTATTTTTCGACATATTTATCACCTGTTTACATCACGATCCGAATCATAGTTTAATTGATCTTTTAACAGAAAGGGAAATAAATTGTACAGAGCAAAAGTATTGATTAAAAGAAGACCAACCATCCTCGATCCGCAAGGCAAAGCTGTTGAGATAGGCGCCCACAATCTCGGATTATCAAATATCAGGAATACACGTATTGATAAATATATTCAGTTTGATATTGATACTCCTGATAAATCCTCAGCAGAAAAAGAAGTAAATGATTATTGCAGCAAACTTCTTGCTAATCCGATCATGGAAGATTTTGAATTCAACCTTTCAGAATGGACTCCTCCGGAGGAAAAAATTAAATGAGCAAACCAAAATTCGGTGTTGTAGTTTTTCCGGGTTCTAATTGTGATCACGATACTTATTATGCTTTGAAAAAATTATTTAATTATGATGTAAATTTTCTCTGGCACAAGGACATTGATTTAAAAGAAAGCGACGTGATTATTCTACCTGGTGGATTCTCTTACGGGGATTATTTACGCACCGGAGCAATTGCAAAATTTTCTCCGATAATGAATGAAGTAATAAATTTTGCTAATAAAGGCGGCTATGTTTTTGGAATCTGTAACGGATTCCAGATTTTGCTCGAAACAGGATTGCTGCCCGGAGTAATGCTGAGAAATATTTCTCTGCAATTTGTTTGTAAAGATGTTTATCTTTTGATAGAAAATAAAAAAACCGTGTTTACAGATGGGATTCAGAAAGAGAAAAGTGTCTTGAAAATTCCAATTGCTCACGGTGAAGGTAATTACTTTGCCGATGAAAAAACTTTGAATCAATTGATAGAAAATGATCAGATAGTATTCAAATATTCCTCAAAGGATGGAGAACTAAATGATGAATCAAACCCCAACGGATCAGTTATGAACATTGCCGGAATAATTAATAAAAAAGGAAACGTGTTTGGCATGATGCCTCACCCGGAGAGAAGCAGCGATACGGTTCTAGGTAAAACCGACGGAAGTTTGATCTTTAATGCCTTAGCAAATAATATTTTAAACTAACAGGTGATATAATGTTTGGTAATCTTGGTGCCGGTGAAATAATTCTTATTCTCCTCGTAATCCTCATACTTTTTGGTGCTAAAAAAATTCCTGAACTCGCCCGCGGAATTGGTAAAGGAATGAGTGAGTTCAAAAAAGGATTGAAGGATGTTGAGGAAGAGATAAAAAGCCCTGATAAAAATCCGAACAAGATTGAAGATAAAAAAAGTTAAACTGATTAATTAATTTTTTTTTTCTTTAACCTTTTTTATTTGAACTTCGAGATTAAGTTCCACATACTTTATTAATGATCGTAATCAGATTTCTGCATTAACTCTTCGGGCACTGTCAGTTCTTCTTTAATGATATTTATAACAAATTACTTAAATTTAATAACTTAATTTTTTCTATATCTTAAATCCAAATTATGAATGAATTTATATGAGCATTTTAGTTGATAAAAAAACCCGCCTTATAGTCCAGGGAATTACCGGCGGAGAAGGATCGTTTCATACAAGCCAGATGATTGAATACGGAACTAAAGTCGTAGCAGGAGTAACTCCCGGTAAAGGTGGGACCGATTTCGCAGGAATTCCTGTTTTTAATACAGTCGCAGAAGCAGTCAAGCAGCAAAAAGCAAATACATCAATCATTTTCGTTCCTCCAACGTTTGCAGCAGATGCAATTCTTGAAGCAGCAAACGCTGGTGTTAAAGTGATTGTTTGCATTACCGAAGGCATACCAGCTGCAGATATGATTAAAGTTTTTAATTCAATTAAGAATAAAAACGTTGTACTTATTGGACCAAATTGTCCCGGTGTGATTTCACCCGGAAAGGCCAAAGTTGGTATAATGCCGGGTTTCGTTCACAAAAAAGGAAACATCGGTGTCGTCTCACGGAGCGGGACTCTCACTTATGAAGCAGTTAAACAATTAGTTGACGTTGGATTAGGACAATCAACCGCGGTTGGAATCGGCGGTGACCCGGTTATAGGTTCCAGATTCATTGATATAATAAAATTATTCAATGAAGATGATGAAACTAAAGGAATCGTAATGATCGGAGAAATCGGCGGTTCTGCGGAAGAAGAAGCTGCTGAGTTTATAAAGAAGAATGTGAAGAAACCTGTCGTGGGATTTATTGCCGGTAGAACAGCTCCTCCTGGCAGAAGAATGGGTCATGCCGGTGCAATTATTTCCGGTGGGAAAGGAACTGCTGCAGAAAAAATGTCTGAAATGAAAAAAGCAGGTATTCATGTTGTTGAGAGTCCATCTGATATCGGCATTACAATGTTGAAAGCTGTTACGCCCAAGGCAAAAAAATCAAATAAGAATTCTAAACCAAAAAAGACCGTTCGACCATCCAAACAAAAAAAGTTAAAGACGAAAAGGAAATAATTTGAATAACAAAACTCTGGCAATCATAAAACCGGATGCTGTTGAAAAAGGTTACACCGGTGCAATAATTTCAATGATCATCAAAGCAGGATTTAAAATTATAGCGATGAAAATGACTCGACTTACAAAATCTTCTGCTGAAGGATTTTATGCTGTGCACCAAGGAAGACCGTTTTTTACTGAACTTGTTAAGTATATGACCTCAGGTCCCTGCATACCGATTGCACTGGAAAAAGAAAATGCAGTTGAAGATTACAGGAAATTAATTGGCGCGACAGATCCTGCAAAAGCTGCTGACGGTACCATCAGGAAATTATTTGCAGTGAACATTCAATTTAATGCCGTTCACGGTTCAGATTCTGATGAAAATGCTGCTAAGGAAATATCTCACTTTTTTTCCAGCGATGAGTTATTAAATAATTATAAAGATTAAAATCAAAATCCCTTTCCAAATAAATGTTGCACTCCGGCTTTCATTTAATAAACAGATGGAATTCTTTAAAATATTCTTAATTTGTTTTTGCTTAAGTGCAGCTTGTAAATGTCAGCCGTCTGTTAAAAATTCAGAAATTTTATTCGGAGCTGATATTTTAATCAAAGAAAACCTTGACCTGCTGAAAAATAAAAATGTCGGTTTAATAATTAATCAAACCTCCCTTCTGAAAAACGGCACACCACTTCTTGATTCTTTGATGAAGATTGGAATTAATGTAAAAGCAATTTTCGCGCCCGAACATGGATTCAGAGGACAGAATGCTGCCGGAGAATTGCTTGAGGATTTAATTGATGATGATACCGGAATAAAAGTTTATTCATTATACGGAACAGAAAAAAAACCGATGACTGTAATGTTAAAAGATGTCGATCTGCTTATTTTTGATATCCAGGATATTGGCTCAAGATTTTACACTTATATTTCAACATTATACTATATCATTGAAGCCTCTGCTGAAAATAATATTCCGTTGATAGTTCTCGATAGACCAAATCCCCTCGGTGGACTTAATGTGGAAGGACCTGTTCTAAATAAAAACTTTAAATCATTTATTGGTATTGCAGAAATTCCAGTTTTGCACGGAATGACAATCGGTGAGCTTGCAAATTTATTTAATGACGATGTTAAAAAATCCATAAACGGTGCAGAATTAACCGTTGTAAAAATGTCCGGCTGGAAGAGAAATTTTGACTGGGAAGATATTAACTATAACTGGGTATCAACTTCACCAAATATTCCTGATTTTGAAACTGCTTTGATATATCCCGGAACTTGCCTGCTGGAAGGTACAAACATTTCTGAAGGAAGAGGAACAGAAAGTCCTTTCAAAATTATCGGCGCTCCTTTTATAAATTCAGATGATTTAATCTCAGCTTTGAATAATTACGAGTTACATAGTGTTCTGATTTCAGATGTTAGTTTTATTCCAGGTGATATCCCGGGTAAAACGACAGATCCAAAATTTGAAAATGAGCAATGCAATGGGATAAAAATTCAAATCACTGATAAAGAAAAATTTAAGCCGGTGGAATTTGGTATAAAATTAATTTGTTCATTGAATAAACTTTACCCGAATGATTTTCAATTCAGGAAAGATCATTTTGATAAATTAATCGGAAGTAATTATATACGAGAAATGATCAGTGATGGTATTCATCCTGATTCAATAATAAATTCCTGGCAGAAAAAATTAGATCAATTCAAAGAAAAAAGAAAAACTTATTTATTATACTGAGGAAAAAATGCTAAAATATATTATGCAGCTAACTGTAATTCTCTTATTGTTAATTGCTTGTGGGAAAAATACTGAGAGCGATGAGCAGAATCTCGAAGAATCCGAATTAAAAGATGCCGACACAACAAAACTCAATACTACTGCAGCGGAAAATCCCGATGAGCTTTTTCTTATGAGGTATAAATTTGAAAAAGGAAAATCGTTCAGGTATAAAATGACTGTAATCTCAGGGAGTCAGCAATCTATGGTAATTGATTCTTCAGTCTCTCAATATCTTAGCCAGACTTCAACATACTTA
>DATDOL010000149.1:0-6542 GCA_035293265.1 Ignavibacteriaceae bacterium
GTAGATATTACAATGGGAACATTCAGTAAGACTTTTGCTGTAACAGGAGGATTTGTTGCTGCAGAAAAAGCAGTCATTGACTACCTGAGATTTTTTGCAAGATCATATATGTTCTCTGCATCTCTGCCCCCGACTGTTGTCGCAACAGTTCTTGCCGGGTTAGATGTTATGGAAAAAGAACCGGAGTTGCACGAAAAGCTAAGAGAAAATATTAATTACACAGCCTCATGCTTAACTCAACTTGGATTTCCGGCTGATAATTTAACACCAATATTTCCAATCCAGGTTCCGGTTGAAATGAATATCAGGGAGGCATCGTATCAATTCCATCAGAAAGAAATTTTTATTAATTCGGTTGAATATCCAGCCGTACCTAAATCACAGCAGAGATTCAGGATCAGCATTATGGCAACTCATATTAAAGAAGATATTGACAGGCTGATAGATGCAATCATAGAAATATGGAATGACGACACAAAAGAAATAAAACCTTTTTGGAATATGAAAACTCAGGTGATTTTAGAAACTGAAGAATTAATAAACCAAAGTGAGTGAAAGGAAAGATAAAAATGAAAAAGAAAAAGTTGTTGATTATCGTTTTGTTTCAGAATCTTATTTATGAAAAACCTTATTATGCTAAAAACCCGGCTCCTCCATTGCCGGGAATTCTACTCGCAGGCTTAACTCCTCCGATTGTTGATGTAGAAGTATTGCATGAAATGGTAAGACCAATTGATTACGACGCGGATGCAGATTTTATTGCAATAAGTTTTATGGATTATATTTCTCCACATGCTTACCAGGTCGCTGAGAAGTTCAAAGCAAAAGGAAAAATAGTTGTCGGTGGAGGTAAATTTGCTTCAACATTTCCGGATGAAGTACAGCCGCATTTTGATTCTATTCTGGTTGGGGAAGCACAGACTATCTGGCCTCAAATGGTTTATGATATGGTTGTGGGAAAACTTAAAAAAAGGTATGAAACTGGATTAACACCATCACTTGAAAATATTCCTCCGCCAAGATATGACCTGGTTGAAAAAAAATATTTCAGTCCTATTGTAACTGAATCTTCAAGAGGATGTCCCCATCCCTGCACTTACTGCCAGTTAAATATTCTCAGAACACCGCACAGAACAAGACCAATTCAGGATGTGATCAGAGATTTAACAAATACCACAGGTTTACCCTGGTACAAAAAGAAAATGGCAATGCTTCTTGATAACAATCTCGGTGGAAGTTTGAAATATGCAAAAGAGCTGTTAACAGAAATCGCGAAACTAAAATTCTGGGCAATCGGTGCACAATACAGTATTGAGTGTCTAAGGGATGATGCATTTGTTGAAGCACTTGCAAAAGCAAATTGCAGGATGTCTTTTCTTGGAATGGAATCATTGAATGAAGCAAGTTTAAGAGATGTTCAAAAGAAACAAAATAAAGTTGAAGAGTACAAGGAGTATTTTGATAAGCTAAATCGCAAAGGAATTCTGACTTTCACCGGTTTGATGTTCGCGCTCGATGAGGATACAAAAGAATACTACGAAACTTTACCGGAGAAACTTGATGAAGTTGGCTGTAATGTAATTCTTCCTTCCATTTCAATTCCAATTCATGGAACTCCGCTCTATCACAAAATTAAATCTGAAGGAAGATTAATTGACGAAGATATTTCTCACTATGAAGGTGATCATGTTCTTTTCAAACACAACAATCTGACTGAAGAAGAAATTTATGAAGCTTACAAAAGAGTGAACAGGATTTTTTATTCCTGGAAAAATATTTTAAGAAGGTGGACTAAATTTATAAGGAAACAGTCGATTCAGGAATCATTTTCACACTTCATCCTGAAAATTGTTGTAAGCTCTATTATCTATTTCAAGCTTTCGATTTTCCAGAGACATCACGCACAAATACACGTATTTGAAAAAAGAGTTACTAGCTCTGATAAGGAACGAGCATTACCATTAATGGAATATTATGAAAATCCGATGATGGTTTGATCTAGTAATATATTAATGGTTTTCATCGTTCAGCAAGATATGATCAACTTTTACTTCTTTTATAATGGAATTCGTCAACCAGACTTCATCCGCGGACAAAATATCTTCAAGTGAAAGTATAGATTCCTTTACTTTTTCTTTATGAAGAAAATGATTTCTGTAAATTCCAGGTAAAGCACCACTGGTTAATGATGGTGTGAACCATTCACTTCCTTTCCTGATAAAAATATTTGTTCTGCTTCCCTCTGTAACCTCATCCTTTTCATTTTGATAAATGACTTCAAAAAAACCTTTTGAAGAATACTTTGAATACTCTTCATCATACAATCTTCGGTTCGTGGTTTTAAAGTGTTGAAATCTATTTAATGAATTGATCCGCTTTTCAGAAACAATGACTTCAATTTCATCTGGAATTGGTTTCACTTCTGTAATGCTGACAGATAATTTACCCCATTTGTTCAATGTTAATCTGAGTTTATATTTTTTACTTTTGTCAGAATTTTCCACTTGTTCCAGTAAACGCTTTCGCATTTTCTTTTCATTAAAATTAAAAAGGAAATAATCTGCAGCAGATTTCATTCGTGTTAAATGATCCTCCTGAAACTCAATCTGACCATTATCAAGCAGCATAGTTTCGAGCAATTCAAAATATTCTGCAGATTCATTTAAGAATTTACTTTTCAAATTTGATTCGTTGAATTCCAATTCCGGATCACTGTCCCATACAATTCCGGCACCAATTCCAATTTCACCGTTACGCGTCGTTTTATTAATTGTCAATGTTCTGATTGCAACATTAAAAACTATTTCCTTTTTGGTGAACAAACCAATTGAGCCGGTGTAAATTCCCCTACTCTCTTTCTCAAGTTCCTGAATAATTTCCATCGTTCTGATTTTCGGTGCACCGGTAACAGAACCGCAGGGAAAAACATTTTTTATAACATCGGTCAGTCTTATTTTTTTATTCAGCTTTCCTTCAATTGTACTGATCATCTGGAATAGTGATTCATATTTTTCAGTTTTAAACAATTCCGAGACTGAAATGGAGCCAGGCCTGCAAATTCTTCCAAGATCATTTCTGATCAAATCAACTATCATCACATTTTCCGCTTTGTTCTTTTCATTACCCACCAGTTCAATTTCATTCAGGGCATCAGAGGATTGGTCAACTCCCCTTCCAATGGTCCCCTTCATCGGCTGGGAAACAATTGTATTTTTTTTGATCCTGAAAAAAAGTTCCGGTGAAAGTGAAAGAATAAAATTATCATCATTATTAATGAATGCGCTATACTTGGCTGTCTGATTAAAAAGTAATCTCTGAAACAAAGCTGAGCAGGAACCAGAATACGTAAACTTCCCTTTCAATGTATAATTCACCTGATAGGTATCACCTGCTTTAATGTACTTTTTAATTTTTCTGATATTCTGTCCAAACTGCTGAATGGTTGTATTCAACCTGAAATTCTTGATGAAGGATTTCTCATCTGCATTATCACTAAAAATTATTTTAGAAGATTTTATTATATCTACATTCTTTTCTTTAAAGAAAAAGAACTGCATTACTTTTTGATCATCATCGGAAAACTTCTCAAGTTTTTTTTCAATAAGATACCCGGCTTCATAATTTATAAGACAATATCCCAGCAATCCCTTTTTAATAAATTTGTCAACCAGGTTGAATGTCTTTTGGAGATCGTTTAAACCATAAACATTAATTATCTCACAAGGCTCTGTGAAAATATATGATCTTGCACCTGTGTAAATAGCAGGTGTATAAAAAAAAGCAGAGTACGGATTACTCTCAACTTGTTTTATTATATCATTGAAATTCATAATATTTCAGCAAATAGATTTCTGTAAAATGAAAGATACAACTTCAAACCTTAAGGATTTTTTTATATGAAACCTCGTCTCAGCTTTTCACAAATATGGAATATGAGTTTTGGATTTCTTGGGATTCAATTTGGTTTCGCACTTCAAAACGCAAATGTAAGCAGAATATTTGAAACTTTAGGAGCAAGCATTGACCAGATTCCGATACTCTGGATTGCTGCCCCTGTGACAGGATTAATTGTTCAGCCAATCATCGGACATATGAGTGATAAAACCTGGAACCGTCTCGGAAGACGCAGACCATATTTTTTAACGGGTGCAATTCTGGCATCGACAGCTCTGGTCTTTATGCCAAATTCACCGGTATTATGGATTGCTGCAGGAATGTTATGGATAATGGATGCGTCAATAAATATAACTATGGAACCTTTCAGAGCATTTGTCGGTGATATGCTTCCTTCAGACCAACGGACTTCAGGTTTTGCAATGCAAAGTTTTTTTATCGGAACCGGAGCTGTCATCGCTTCCGGATTGCCGTATATAATGACAAACTGGTTCGGTATTTCGAATGTTGCGCCGGCTGGTGAAATTCCTGATTCAGTTAAATTTTCTTTTTATATCGGAGCGATTGCTTTCTTCTTAGCCGTGATTTGGACGGTAATATCAACTAAAGAATATTCACCAGAAGAACTTCAAAAACATGAATTATCTGAACAGAAATCAGATTTTGAAAAAATCCGTGCAGCGCAAAGACTCGTTCCGGCTGAACAATTTATTAAGCAAGGAATTATCTGGCTGATTTCGGGAACTCTCATCTCAATTATTATAGCATTTACATTAGGTGATGTGGACTATGGTTTATATGTACTATTTGTAGGCGCATCTATTTTCGGTTTGCTTCAGATTCTGGCAGGCTTGCTGACAAAATCCAATAAAGCAGAGAACGGATTTGTAGTTGTTTTGAATGACTTAAATAATATGCCCAAAACCATGAAGCAGCTTGCTGTTGTTCAGTTCTTTTCCTGGTTTGCTCTTTTTGCAATGTGGATTTATACGACTCCTGCCGTCACTCATCACATCTTTGAAGCAACTGATCCGACATCAGTTGTATATAATGTAGGCGCTGATTGGGTTGGTGTATTGATGGCAGTGTATAATGGTTTTGCTGCGATAATGGCTTTTCTACTGGTTGTGCTTGCAAAAAAATTCACAAGAAAAAAAGTACACTTGATCAGTCTTGTATGCGGCGGATTTGGACTCGCATCTTTCTATTTAATTAAAGATCCAAATTTGCTTCTTGTTTCGGAGCTGGGAATCGGACTCGCCTGGGCTTCTATTCTAGCTATGCCTTATGCAATACTTGCCGGATCACTTCCTTCAGATAAGATGGGAGTCTATATGGGTATTTTTAATTTCTTCATTGTAATTCCCCAAATAACTGCTGCAAGCATCCTCGGATTTTTTGTAAGAAACGTAGTTGGTGGAGACGCAATTTATGCTCTTGTACTTGGAGGTGTTTCTATGATAGTTGCCGGATTATTAGTTTTGAGAGTTGATGATGTTGATGAAGTTAAAAAATAAATATTTTAATCCCTTGAATATCTATTAACTTCTATACAGATTATTCATAATTGAACTTTATTAATTGATAATTGTTTCTCTAACCATAAAGGAGAAAGTATGAAAATTAGAATTACAATTTTTATTAGTCTTGGTTTAATATTTTCATTTACTGGATTTTCTGATTCAGAATTGATAAATGAGACAATTAAATCTGAATCAAATTTCCTTAAGATTGTAATTGATGAGGATGATAAAATATCCAAATGTCCATATCTGAAAGGTGAATTTAAGTCAGCGTGTCCTTACCTTAATAAAATTCCTAGTGATGCTGAAGTAAAATGTCCTTATATCGATAAGGATTCTGAATGTCCTGTCACAGGAAAGAAGTCTGAAGAGGGAATTTGTCCTTATCTTAAATACAAAGAAAAGCCGGCAAAAAATTACCCGACTATCTAACAAACCTGAATCTGGTTTACCAGTTCGGCTAATTAATTATTATCAATAATCAAATGAAGAACGGTATTTATACTGTTAAACACCAATGGAATACGCTAAATAAAATATAACTTTGGCACCATAAGCTTTCTGTCCATACAAATATATAAAGTAATCGAAATTTCGAATCCTGGCATAATACTGGGGTCCGGAGTCAGGTGGTGGCAGAAAATATTTTATTGGATTTCCAAATTGATCTTTCCAGACTAACAATTCCTTATTATATAAATATGTTTTTTGTTCGTAAACACCAGTGCTATCGATCGGTCTTCGAATAATGATACTATCCATAAGAACATCCTGATTTAATTGCATATTAAATTGCACGCTGTCACCACCATAGAAAGTCATATAATCCAGAATTATATCCACGAATGGCAAACCATCTACCAGGTTAATTTCTTTTGTTGTAGTAAGATTATTATTAATGGTAACTGTAAAACTTGCAGTATCATAATATTGTAAATATAAAAAGACATCATAATTGCCTGCTGCAAGATTCAATATGCTATCAGGAGTATCTTTACCGGTGTCGTTTCCCGACAAGTAAATGCGGGCACCAGAAGGATTCGACTTGATGACCAGGTTACCTGGTTGATTTTCAGGCGGACAATCGGTGCAATCTTCTGTACATTGAACAATGAATAAACAGGA
>DATDOL010000150.1:0-5853 GCA_035293265.1 Ignavibacteriaceae bacterium
TGAAGATGGAATAATGCTTAAATGGACAACAGCCACTGAAACAAACAATTCCGGTTTCAGTGTCGAGAGAAGTTCAAACAACATTGACTTTACCGAAATAACATTTGTTGAAGGAAACGGAACCACAACTGAAATAAAAGACTATAGTTACTTTGATAAAATTTCTGAAGCCGCAGTTTATTATTACAGGTTAAAGCAGGTTGATTTCGATGGCTCGTTCTATTATTCAAATACAGTGCAGATAGAAATAAATGCACCGAAAGTATTTATACTATCGCAGAATTATCCGAACCCTTTCAACCCGTCAACAATAATTTCTTTCTCATTGCCGGTTGATTCGAGAGTAACCATTGATCTGTTTAATACTCTTGGAGAAAAAGTTGATGTGATTGTTGATAGCGATTTGAGTATCGGTCATCACGAAATTAATTTTGATGCTTCATCTTTAACCAACGGAGTCTATTATTATAAAATTAATGCTCAGGGTAAGGATGGATCAGATTTTAATTCAACAAAGAAAATGGTTTTGATGAAGTAATTAAGAATTAACAATTAAGTCCCATTTTGTGCGGGAATTTTATATAATTAATTTTAAATTTATATAAAATAGGAGGATTAAAAATGAAAAAACTAACAATAATTTTTTCAGTTTTTGTTATGTGTTTTGTTTTTTCGGAACATGCGTTTGGACAACTGGATGTTCCGTCTTGTCTGCGAGCTCCGCACATTTCAAATAATCCATCGTTTATTGAGTCGTATCGTGAAACGGATGCTTATTTTAACAGCAGGGCTTTTGCCCAATGGGTATTTCCGGGTAGTAATCTTGGACCCGTAAAATTCTTTTTAAACTCTCCGGAAACAATTACAAACCTCGCGACCCAACCAGGTAATATCTATGCTGCGAGCTTTACACCAAACGGTATCTGGTGGGGCGGAGTTAATTCAAGCAACGACCTAATACGGATTGATACCGTTACAGGATCAAGAACTATTATCGGTACTATGACGCTAACCGGAACATTAACAGGCATGGCTTACGACCTGACTACGAGCACTATGTTTGTTACATCGGTTCCGGGAGCAACAACAAATTTATATACTGTGAATCTAACCAATGCCCAAACTACATTGATAGGCACTGCAAGTGGTCTACTTATTGATATTGCTTGCAGTAACTCAGGTCAGTTATACGGGGTTGACATAGCCGCCGATGTTTTTGGAAGTGTCAATAAAACGACAGGTGCATTTACCGTGATTGGTCCGATTGGCTTTGATGCACAGTATGCACAGGGTTTAAGCTGGGACCCCTCCACAGATTCATGCTGGTATGCCGCTTTTAACAATACAACCTTTCGGGGTGAACTGAGAAAGGTGAACGTGCAAACAGGTGCCACTACTCTGATTGGACCATTTCAAGGTGACGCGGAAATTGATGGCTTTGCAATACGGGCAATTCCTCTACCACAAGCCCCGGTTTTGGTTTCGCCACTTAACGGAGCAACCGGTGTATCGCTTACTCCGATTCTTGACTGGAATGACGTTCCGGGTGCCGATAGTTACAGAGTTAATGTATCTACCGACTCAAATTTTACAAATACTGTTGTAAATCAAACAGGATTAACTGCATCACAATATGGTATTCCACCCTCAACTTTACAGAACGGAGTAACTTATTACTGGAGAGTCAACGCTACAGGTGCAGGCGGTACAAGTCCATGGTCAGTGGTTTGGAGATTTACAACGGGTTTAGTCGGAGTGGAGACATACAACAACGAAATTCCTAAAGAGTTTAAACTTTATAATAATTTTCCAAATCCGTTCAATCCAAGCACCACAATAAAATATTCAATACCCGAAGTGAGTAAAGTCAGTTTAACTCTCTTTAACTTGTTGGGTGAAGAAGTTACAAGATTGGTGGATGAGGAAATGACTGTAGGAAATTATACAGCAGAGTTCATTGCAACTAATCTACCAAGCGGAATTTATTTTTATAAGCTTCAGGCAGGAACTTTCACCGAAACAAAGAAAATGATTTTGATGAACTAAAAAGAGAGAATGATTTAGAGTAAGAGAAAGTACAGATAATATCTTTCTCTTACTCCTTCTCTTTATCGTATTCAAAAATGCCTTTACTCCACCTCCTGAATCCTGCAGATTGGTCTGAAGTTGCAGAACCTGCAAACCTTACTTTCCCTGTCTTCTAATTTTGAAAGATGAAATATTCCGCGCGAAATCATATTGACGTATTTATTGATAGCATCAATACAAATTTTAATCAGCTCTTCAGAATTTTCAATATTTTTATCATCACCAGCCTTTCCCCTGCTGGTTAAGCCAACTGCTTTCTTCCCAAATTCTTTTTCAGAATATTTAAGTGAATAAATTTCCATACCAGCCGGTTGATAATCTTTTTCAAGCTGTGCATTGATAAGTTCTTTAGCTGCAAAAAGGTAAAGCGGCAGCTGCAGAGAGAGACCTTCCTGCAAATCAATCAATGTTGGTTTCTTTCCGCCCGATTTATAATCCACAACCTTTAACAGATTTTTTTCACCATCAATTTCAATCCTGTCAATTTTTCCTTTTACTTTAACCTTATCTGCTTTAAGCTCTTTACTGCTTCTCTCGTTATTTTTTTCTCCTTTTATTTTACCGAAAGTCATTTCAAAATATTCAGGAAGAAAACCATCGGCATTATTTTTTTCGTACTCTAAAAACTTGTAGAGAATTGAATTTTTTCTGTTGTTATTGATGCCCAGTATTTTTTCTTTCTCAAAGAACGATAAAACAGAAACAAGATGAAGCTCCTGAAACTTTTCTTCAGCAATATCAAATAAAATTTTCTCTGCTTTACTGAAATCTTTTTCTGAACATCCCGGAAGAATTATTTTTTCTACTTTCAGCTTTGTATAAAACTCATACAAAATTTTATGGAGAAGGCTGCCTAGCTCAAAAGTTTCAAGCTCTTCGGATGGTTCTTCGATTGTTGCCAGATTCAGAATTCTTTCTGCAAAATATTTATAAGGACATTTTGCATAAGTTTCTAGCAGCGTAACAGAAAATTGCTCATCTTTTAATGATTGAAGCTGTTCTTTCAACTCATCGGAAAGCTCATTCTCCAAAATTCCGGAATAAGCTGATTCACCAAATGGTTCAGTAATTCTTTTTTTACTTATCTCAATCGCTTGCCTAATCTCATCGAGGTCGACATCGGCATTTTCCGGTAGTTCAGGTTTGTTTTCATAAAAGCTGAGTTGTTCACCGATATATCCTAGCAGTTCAGGTTTTGAGGAAATTGTATCGGAATAATCTGACCTGCTTTTAATTTTCAATTCAAAAAGATTGGTAATCTCGGTAAGGAAACTTGATTCAACCAATTCCTTTCTATCATCGAATAGTGGATGAGTTAAATACAAACCTTTTTTCCAGGAACAAAGTGACTGATAAAAATGATAACGCTCTTCAACCTGGTGTCTTTCTTCGTCAACAACAAATGAACCGGAGAAAAAAATCTCAGGTATATATCGGGTCGGCAAATCACCATCATTCAACCCGGCAATAAACAGGTAATCGAATTGCAATCCTCTTATCTCATTCAAATTTGTTACCTGCACTCCATAACCTGGTTTTTCCTGAATGTTGTATCTTGTGAAAGATGCTGAGGTTTTAAGCTGGTTTAAGAAAAACCTGAGAGTAAATTTTTCATCAGCACCAAATTCAAGTATAAACAGATCGGTCAGCTCTTTCAGGTTTTCAATAAATGTAGTAAATGCCTTCAGGTCTTTTTCAACAACTTCATCGCTTCCATTTAAAATCTTTTTTAATATGTTAAGATTGGCTATCGTCGTAATAATATTATTGTAGAACTCGCCTGCTTTCATTTTTTTATTGAAAGGTTCGAGCCATTTTTCAATCCGGTTAATATCTGAAAGTGCTTTTCGATAGCTGTCGAGCCAGTCTGCATACTCATCTTCATTGTTAAATTTTAATTCCATGATTGCATCGTTCAGCCTGTTCTTCCAGTTATTCAAACCTGAAATTATTTTCAGCTTAACCGAAACTTTTAGAAGGTTGGAAAGATCAACGCCTTCAATTTTTATAAAATAACTGTTAAGAGCCCGGAAAATGTTTTTGTAATAAAAATCATTGTCAGCTATTTCAAGAAAATTAATTAATGCAATAACCGGCGGTGATGTGCTGAGTGAAAAACGATCAGTCAGGTTGAAAGGAATCCCGAAGAGCGTGAACCTGTCTCTTACAACCGGTGAATAGTTACTTATCAGATTGAACACAACACAAATATCTGAGGGTTCAGCTTTTTTATTTACAATGATGTCCTTTATCTCCTTTGCAATCAGTTCTATTTCTTCATCACGACTGCCCGCAGTAATTTTTGTTATTGAATTTTTAAAGAAATTATCTTTAACCGGTGTTTTAATTTTAAATAAATCACTTTTTAACTCCTGCAGAAATTTGGTTTGTATTGAATCTGAAATATCCTTTACTTCCCTGAATCCTTTCCTGACTAATGCATCGTGGCATCGGTCAAGATGAGAAAAAATTTCTGAATTATATTTGAAATAATCCAACGAAACGTAAAGTTCAATCCCCGTTATTTCAGAAGTCGAATTTATGATCTCAACTTCAGGTAAAGTAAATTCATCGAAACCGTAGATATAAACAAGATTAACTTCCGGGTATAATCTGCGAAAATTGTTTTGAACTTTCTCTGCCGGGTAATTATTCAGCGAGAAATAAATATCACCTATCTCTTTTAATTTCAAATCCTGAAGAAGTTCCTGGTATTGTTCATAAATATCGGCAATATCTTCAGCTTTAATTCGTTCAGTACCCCTGAGCAGGTCAGCTTCTTTTCTTAATCGCTTTGGTGAAATTCCGTGACGTTTATATTCTGAAATTACATTCTTAACTCTCTCAAGTGTTCCGAATGGAATTCCATCTTTGTATTGTGAAAAATATTTCAGATTAACTTTTTTAAAAGACTGGCTTAAAAGCACGATTGCTGTTTGTTCTTCAATAAGTTCCTTTACACCCGCTGAAACTGAAAATAATTCTGTTGAATACGAACCGATGGTTTCAATATTTATTCTTTCGGTGGATTTATTGGGCGAAAGCGAGATTAGTTCCCTCAGCAAATACCTGCTTTTCCTGTTGGTTGGAACGATGAGCAAAACTTCATTCAAAATTTCAGATTGAATTTTCCGGTTAATTACCGAATCTAGATCAATCTTATCAATATTTGATTTGCTTAATATCATTTAAATTTCTATTTCTTCAATACCAGATCGCAATATGATTTTCTTATTTGCTTTGACTGATCGAGCTTGAGAAAACCAATCATATCCCTGAATCTTATTTCAGCATCGTATTTACCATCAACGACAAATGTTTCCAGTTCCAAAAATTTGCCAAGTCCTTTTACATCATCAAGATGAATTCTCGTATTGTTGAATAAAAATAATCTTCTTTGCTTTTGAACAACTGCTTCAACCTCAAATAATTTTTTTAAGAAAGAGAAGGAATTTTTACCATCAAATTTTAACAGATGAAATTCCGACCAGCGATTTTTCTTTTGTTCTTCACGGTTATAAAATATCAGCGTACTCTTCTCATTTTCTATACGCAGCTTCAGTAATCCATTCGGCACAGAGTAATAAATATCTTTCTGATTCAGGATTTGAATCTGCTTTGCCCCAAGTTTTTTTAATAATTTTAGTTTCTCATCAAAAGAAACAAGCTTAAGTTTAATTTCGAGATTTATCGGCATTTTGAAGTAATTTCAGATAATGTTTTTATTATTCCGGTTATTGACCCAAATTTAATCTATTGAAATTA
>DATDOL010000151.1:0-23097 GCA_035293265.1 Ignavibacteriaceae bacterium
GCATAAACTCTTCCAACTTCTCCAAATCCATTTAAGCCAAGCTGTCCTTTAATGATTAATTTTATTTCAGTCAGCCAGATTCTGGCTTCAGCTTGTCCAAACAATGATGCATCACCTGAAAATCGCAAGCGGTTGTAACCGCGAAGGTTTTCTTCACCGCCAACAAAAGCTGCAGCAAAGAAAGGATACTTACCCCAGACTTTTTCTCCGCCAACTCGTAATGCTAATGAAGATTTTGAAAGAACCGGGATCGGTAAATAAACTCGTGCATCAATTCCAGCTCTGTAAAATTTTTCATCGACATTAAAAATTTCCGGGTAGAACGAGCCTGATAAATCCAGGTAATAACCCGATGAAGCTAAAATTAAATTATCTCTTTTATCAGTTTCAAAACCGATATGTAGTCCTAACGGATTTAACTTTCCAATTCCATAATCATCATACCTGAAGCTGGTGAGAATTGTATCATTTGCAATTGAAGTGTTTGTGTAGTTGAATGAAATCCCGATTCTGCCGGTATTTGTTTGTGAAAATTTATAGTGCAAAGTCGGCTGAAGACGGAAAAAATTTTGTGTGACTTTATAGAAATCATTCTTCTCCAAATCCTTATCGAAGCTTGTTTCATTTCCATAACCAAAGTAACGGGTTGCAAAGAATCCGGTCTGGAAAATTTTAAGATTGATTTTTCCATGCCTGACCGGCTCATAAAAATTTCCTTCATAATCAAAAGTAAATCGTTGTACTCTTGTTGCATAGCTGATTAAAAAAGTCTGATCGTATTCGTGCGGATATAATCTGAACCCGAATTTTTTCAGTCGTGGTCCACCACCGATGACAAAACCAAGATCAGAATTAAAAGAAACGATCGGAATAGGAAGCCAGTCATGTCCTGATTCAATATGTTTAGGCTCATATTTTTCTGTGTCATCTGCAGGTTCTGGATATTCGTCCGTATTTACATAAGTGCTTCCGCCTTCAACGAAAACTGATTTGTCTCCGCTGTCATAAAAGTAAGTTCTTTCCTTTGCTGCACTGAAAGGTGTAATCGACAAGAAGTAACCATTCACAACAGAACTATCAACGAATTCATCTTTACCTTTTCCGCCGACGATTCTGATATGAGGACTGTGATCAACTTCACCATTAAGCACGGCTTTATCATCCCCATCGATAAGAAAAATTCTTACTTCAACAGTTATTTCTTCATCGAATATTTTATTGAAGTAAAGTTCATCTTCAGGATTACCAGTAGATTTGTCGCGCTTAAATATTTTAACCGATGTCTGCTTGTCATCAATCCTGTTGATTATAACATAATCATCTTTATTGCTTGCATAAACTTCTGCATATTTATTAACCCTGTTAAAGAATTCCCCGCTGATTTCAGGAAGCTTATCCCGTCTTGATTTTAATTTTCTGCTTATCTCGTCACCTGCAAGTGAAAAATATTCAGCAGGCAGACGCAGTACGGCACTGTCGATTACAGCATCTGTAATTTTCTTCTGCACAAAACGTGTCATTGAATTCCAGACAGAAGTATCTAATTCGGTAAGAACTCTGCGATCCAGATATCTTCCGTTCCAGGTTAAATCTTTTATCTGGTCGTAATCATAATCGAAGTGTGTAAGCTGAGGTACAATATATTCAGCAATTGATGGAAAGAAACCATCGTACTTGGCAAATGCCTGGTCACGGTCGCGAGGTATTGGATGCCATTCACCAAGTTCATCATATTCGAATTTTGCCCATCTCCATTGATCCATATGACGGTCCCAGTCTCCGACCAGAATATCCATCAGCCGTGCTTTGAGAAATTCTGTAGAATTAATCTTCTCGCTTCTTTTTTCGCTAAGGTGATCGAACAATTTATATGTTCCTTTAACATCAGATGCACCTTCAAAATCAATTTCATGTTCTTTATCAACATCAGGATGAACTTCAATAAATCCGGTTATTCCACCGAAATCCGCCCTGAATTCACCGAGCTTTTCAACATCAGGAAGATAAACGAGCTTTGGTTCTGCATTTAAAATATTTACTTTGTTGATAAGAGGAACTACAACGAGTGCTGCAACAGGGTTTGATGCACTTATCTGATCCTTGAGAATATCTTCAACAACAGATTGTCTTAATTCAGGCGGAAGAACTTTTGAAGGATCTTTATTGATTGAACGGAATTTCCAGGTTTGTCCTTCACCACTTTTGAATCGTAAAGATTTTGTCTGCATTCCACCACCCTTTTCTATTGGAGTCAAACCTCCGGCAAATGTATTGAGATCGAGTACTTCAACTTTAACCGGTGTTGTCCAGATATCACGCCAGTGTGATCCGAAAAAAATTTCCCAGAACCATCCTGCTTCATATTCTTTTCCGGGAATGATCGTAATGTATTTGGAAGAATCTTCAACCTGTGGAAAAATTAAAATTGAAGAAAAAATTATCAGAAGAAATAGTTTAAGTATTAATTTACTATTCACTTTAGAATGCAGAAGAAATAATTATTAAATTAAACTAACGTTGCATTGATCAATTTATAAGAAATTGTGAATCAGTCATGAACCGCTTTGTGAAGATAATTCTATGAAATGATAAAAAGCAATATGAAGACTTTAAAATCCTAACCTTGCTCTCAGGTAGAAAGAGGTTTTTTCGGGCGAAATTCCAACCGTGAAAGATGTATTCAACATTCGGTTTATTAAAGACAACCAGACACCACCTCCATAAGCCGGATGCCATCTGGATGAATTATCACCTTCAACAAATACTCTGCCTGTTTCACCAAAAAAGTGGACTCCAAACTGCCCCGGCAAATAAATATTGAACTTTGAGATTATAAATCGTAATTCTGCCTGGGCAGAGAGCGCAGCATCGCCTGCAAATCTTTCACGTGAATATCCTCGAAGGTTTTCTTTCCCGCCTCTGAAAGCTGCAAATTGAAAAGGATACTTCGATCCGATAACACCTTCTCCGCTGGTTCTTAATGCTAATGTATAGTTCATCAGCATCTTCCCGCTGAAAAAACTTCTCAGATCAAATCCAGCTTTATAAAACCATTGTTCATTATCCAAAACTTTCGGGAAGACTGAACCGTGGACAACAACTAAATATCCGCTTTCAGGATTCCGCTCAACATCACGGCTGTCAATTAAAAATGAAAATCCTGACTCAATTAACTTAAAATATCCGAGGCCATATCCAGGATTATGAAAATCAGTCAGAAGGATTTCATTATTCATCTCCGTTCTCAAAGCGTTATAAGATATTCTGACGTTCAATGTATTGTGCTTGAATAGATGAAAATCTATTGACGGCTTGATGAAGAAAAGATTTTGCTTGAGGTCATAAAATCCGCCTGCTTCAAGATCCTTATCGAAAGAAGTTTCATTCCCAAAACCATAATACCTAACCAGTGCAACTTGTGAATAGCCAGCTTCAATATTGGTTTCAGCATTTTTAATCCAGGATTTTGAAATCAATCCATAATAAAGATTATAACTTTTTAATTTGAATGAATAGGAAGCCGTTAAGGTTGTCCGGTATTCATAAGGATCCATTAAATAATCGTAAACGATATAAGTCGGTCCTCCACCCAAGGTTAAACCATCATCTGTGCTGAAACCGTAAACCGGACTAAATTCAATTTCATGATAACGTTCTTTGAAAGTCGGTTCGTATTTTTCCGTATCGTTTTTTGGTTCGATCATTTCATCGGTATCAATTACACTCCCTGATCCTTTTTTGAAATCAGATTTTTTACCACTGTCATAAAATATCACTGCACGTTCGGCATTCGGGATTGGTGTAAAACAAAAAAGATATCCGTTAACTTTCGAATTATCGACAAACTCATCCTTACCTTCACCTCCGATCACCTTTACCAGGGGACCTGAATCAACTTCACCGTATATAACAATTTTATCATCTCCCTCCATCATATAAATTCTGAATTCCGACGTCAGTTCGTTATCGAACACTTTATGATAAAGCATTTCACCTTTTTTATCTCCTGTATCTTTATCTCTTTTGAAATATGAAATTTCCGTTTCATCATTATTCAAGCGGCTAACTTCAACGAAATCATCTTTACTGCTACAATAAATATCGACAACATCGTTTATGAGCTTGTAGTAATCCTCTGAGAAACCACGAAGTAATCTTCTTCTTGATTTCAATTTAGACAATAGTTCATCTTTGTCTTTCTGATTTATTTCTTTTGGAAGACGGCTTACTGCATCATCAATTACACTATCAGTCAAACTTTTTTGAATAATAACAGTTACTGAATCCCAAACGGGTTTGCTTATCTCAGAAAGATACCTGCGATCTAAAACTCTTCCGCTCCAGCTAAGATTTCTTGCTTTGGGGAACTCATAATCAAAATGATTTAGTTGCAGTACAAACAATTGTGCAATTGAAGGAAAAACTCCGTCATATTTTGGAAAAGCCTGATCACGGTCACGAGGCACCGGTCGCCAAAGTTCTTTACCATCAATTCTATATTTAGCCCATCTCCATTGATCTGTGTGCCTGTCCCAGTCGCCGACATAATTATCCATCAAACGGGCTTTCAAAAATTCAATTGCATCAACTTGTTCATCTCTCTTCTCTTCCAAACGATGAAAGAGTTTGTAAGTTCCCAAAACTTTTTCAGCAGCTTCAAATTCTCCTTCACTTTCACCTGCTTCCGGATGAAGTTCTATCATACCAAGCATTCCTGAAAATTCTTCACGAAATTCTCCCAAAGATTCGTCAGCAGGCATTACAACCAGGACCGGTTCAGCTTGTAGAACATTTACAGCATTAAGCAGAGGCACTACAACTAAAGCACCAAAGGGATTTGCAGAACTTATCTGATCCTGCAGCACATCAGCAACAACCGATTCTTGTAATTCTTCTTCAAGCACTTTAGTAGGATCTTTTTGAATTGACCTGAATTTATAAATGTTTCCGTCATTTCCCCTGAGACGAATTGAGTTTGTTTGCAAACCCCCGCCTTTTTTTTCAGGTGAAAGTCCTCCTGCAAAAATTTCCATATCAAGAACTGGAACACTAATTGGAGTTGTCCAGATGTCTCTCCAGTGTTTACCGAACCAGAAGTTATGAAACGATCCGGCTTCGTATTGCTGCCCTGGTGTGACTGTAACAAATTTAAAATCATTGGTTGATTGAGCGAATGGTTCCAGGCAAAGAAGAAGGGAAAAAATAATGTTGACTTTAAATATTATATTTTTATTCAAGTATTTTTATTTCAGATTTTTAAAATGAATTATTGAAGTTTAATTCGTGTGCGGTAATTAGTCAACCAGAATAACAGTTATTAATATTATTCTAAAGGAAGTTTCATCTTCTCCAGGATAATTTTAAATCTCGGATTATCATGAATCTCATTCCAGTTTTTACCGTTGATAAAATTCATTCCGCCGAGTTTTTTTATCGCAGGCACTTTCAAGCAAATCAAATGCTTTATCGAATTTTTCAAGAATACTGCGATGCTTATCTCTTAATATCTTTGCTTTGCTTTCATCCTCTTGCATTAAAGAAGTGTAACCAACAATATCTGTAAACATAATTGCAGCCAGCATTCTTATCGGTTTCATAATCTCAGTTCAAATTTAGTATGATTCGGAAAGTAATATTTAATTAAGAGAAAATTTATAATAAGTAAACATAAATGGCAATTGGATAATGATTAACTAATTAATAAATCCAGGAGTGAAGGAATATATCCCTTCACTCCAGATGAATGGAATTAGCGTGGGGCCGATTTTCTTGCTTCGACAACTGCGATCGCCGTCATGTTAATTATATCATCAACGGTTGCACCGCGTTGAAGCACGTGAATGGGTTTCTTCATCCCCATCAATACAGGACCTATAACAGTTGCCTGTCCTATTCTTGCCATTAATTTGTATGCGATGTTACCTGCATTGAGATCCGGAAATACGAGGATATTTGCCCGTCCTTTAAGTTCGCTGAACGGAAAATTCGTTTCGATTATTTCTGTAACAACTGCTGAATCAGCCTGCATCTCTCCATCAATTGTCAGCTCGGGTCTTCTTTGTTTTACTATTCTTGTTGCATCTTTAACTTTAATTGATTCCGGGTAAGGTGCACTTCCAAAGTTGCTGAATGAAAGCATAGCTATTTTAGGAACTATATCAAATCCACGTACTGTGTCTGCTGCTGAAATTGCAATCTCAGCAAGCTCCTCTGCATTCGGATTAACATTTACTGTAGTATCAGCAAAGAAATAAACATCCTGCTTTGCAATAACAATGTACAAACCTGAAACTACTTTTAATCCTTCCTTAATTCCAACACATTGTAATGCAGGTCTGATTGTATTCGGGTAACTGGTTGTTAATCCACTTATCAATGCATCGGCATCACCAGATTCGACCATCATTGAACCAAAGTAATTTGGTTTTTTCAACAAATCTTTCGAATCAACCAACGTCGCACCTTTTCTCTGACGTTTTTTGAAAAATGCTTCTGCGTATTTAAGTTGGTCGCTGCTTGTCAATGGATCAATAACAGTAAAATGCTTTTGCTCGAAACCAAGACGATCTATTGTATCCCTGATAATATTTTCGTTACCAAGCAAAACCGGGTAAGCAATATTGTCATCCTGTACCACATGAGCAGCTCTGATAATTTTTTCTTCTTCGCCTTCAGGGTAAACGACTTTCTTTGGCAGCTTCTGAGCTTTATGGATCATCACCCGGATAATTTCTTTTGAAAGACCTAATCTTTCTTTTAATTTTTCTTCGTAAGCTGTCCAATCCATCTTGGTTATCTTTGCAACACCAGTTTCAATTGCTGCTTTTGCCACTGCAGGAGCAACATACCACAAAACGCGCGGATCAAATGGTTTTGGAATTATGTATTCTTTCCCAAATTCAAAATCTACTCCACCGTAGGCTCTGATGACCATCTCTGGGACTTTTTCTCTTGCAAGTTTCGATAATGCCATTGTTGCAGCCATTTTCATTTCCTCATTTATTGCTGTCGCCCTGACATCAAGTGCACCTCTGAAAATAAACGGGAAACCTAAAACATTATTTACCTGGTTTGGAAAATCACTTCTACCGGTAGCCATGATCAAATCATCCCTCACAGAAATTGCATCATCGTACATAATTTCCGGATCTGGATTTGCCATCGCAAAAATTATAGGCTTGGGAGCCATTACTTTTACCATTTCTTTTGAAACAACCCCACCAACAGAAAGCCCGACAAAAACATCTGCACCTTTAAATGCTTCTAAAAGAGAAGCATAGCCTTTTTTCTGTGCAAATTCCTCTTTGTATTTATTGAGATCTTTTCTATCTGTCGTCAAACATCCTTTTGAATCAAACATATAAATATTTTCTCTCTTTGCACCAGCCCTTACATAAAGTTTGCAGCACGATATTGCGGAAGCACCTGCACCATTAACCACAATTCGAACTTTATCTAATTTTTTACCGGCAAGCTCGACTGCGTTGATCAATGCTGCACATGAGATGATGGCAGTTCCATGTTGATCGTCATGAAAGACTGGAATATTCATGGTTTCTTTTAATGTTTCTTCAATCTCAAAACATTCAGGAGCTTTAATATCTTCCAAATTAATTCCACCGAAAGTTGGCTCTAACATTTGCACTGCACGGATTATCTCTTTTGAATCTTTACTGTTAAGCTCAATATCAAACACATCTATGTCAGCAAATCTTTTAAATAAAATTCCTTTGCCTTCCATTACCGGTTTTCCAGCTTCGGGACCGATATCACCGAGCCCAAGCACTGCAGTTCCGTTGGAAATTACTGCGACAAGATTTCCCTTGGCTGTGTATTTATAAACATCTTCAACATTGTTGTGAATTTCACGACATGGTTCTGCAACGCCCGGTGTATATGCCAGTGAAAGATCTCTCGAGGTTAAACAAGGTTTTGTTGCTATAACTTCTATTTTCCCCCTTCGTTCTGATGAGTGATATTCTAGTGCATCTTCTTTACTGATTTTCATTTATTTCTCCCTTTATTGATGATTTCATTTTAATAAGATAAAAATAAAATTGTGATATGAAGTTAAATTGAAATAAAATATTAAACTGATTGGATATTTTTTTCCGAACAGATATTCTGAGGTCGGATTGATGATAGTTGGTAAGCGTGATCTATAAATTGTAAGTTCCGGATAAATTCTGTTTACATATGCTGCGGAACAATTTCGGGTGTTCATGTCGTTATATAAAAACTAAAAAACCTCTACAATATTACGTTAATTTTATGAATTCCCCTATGAAAATTCATCTGGATGTTATTAAAAGGCGGATTCTAGGAGAGAAAAGTTTATTTGACGATTGTTAATCATTCGAAGAAATTATGTTAGCTTGCTGTTTTTTGCTGCTTCCTGAATTAGTTTCTCAGAAAGTTCTTTGCCAAGATATAAATCTATCAGAAAATGTAAAATATATAGAAGAGGAGTAAGAATAATTGCAATTAAAAACTTATAAATATAATTTACGATTCCTATTGCCAGGACAAGTGATAATTCCCATCCGGCTCCAATATAAAATGCAATGAACAACACAACGAAGCTATCTATAAATTGCGATACAAGAGTTGAGCCAGTTGCTCTTAACCAAATCTTTGAACTACCTGTAAACGTTCTTAAATAATGAAAAACAGTAACATCAACTAGCTGACCGATTAGGAAAGCTGTTAACGAACCAACAATTATCCATAATCCCTGTCCAAAAATTATATTAAATGCGAGATCCATATTAACTGTTCCGGAAGGAGATACTCGTTCGATCCAGAATTCTGCAGGGGTGAGATCCATTGCAAAAAATATCATAACAAAAGCGTATGAAATTAATATCGCTGCAGTGAATGAGAGAAACCTAACACCTCGTCTTCCAAAATATTCATTAATAATATCAGTCATAACAAATACCACCGGCCAGAGTAGCACTCCTGCTGTAAGATTAAAAGACAGATCCGTTTTTCCAAAGAAAGATAATTTCACAGGTTCAATGCCAAGCCAGCCTTCTAATGAAAAAATCTTTACACCAATAAATTCAGCAAGTAAAGCATTCGCTATAAAAAATGAACCAAGAATGTAGAATAACGTACTGGCTTTATCTCTCATAAATTCTTTGTAATTATTGATTGTTCTAATTTAGAAAAATACAAACAAAAAAAAGCGGTATCAACTTAATGATACCGCTTCTCTGTGGAGAGAGATTGGGTCATCGTGAGGAACTATCTTCTGCTTTTCTGTTTTGAATCTTCTTCCCTTTTATTGTCTTCAACTTTTTTATCCCGGGTTACATTTGTGTTTTTCTGCTGATCATTTTTCCTGGTTACTTCCCGGTTATTGTTGACTTCACGTTTAACGTTCTGGTTATTGTTTTCCTTCTTCACTTCAGTTCTCTGTGTCTGAGTATTTTGTTTTACAATATTCTGGTTTCGATCAACCTGTTGATTTTTATTTGTGACAGTTTCTTTTTTCCGATCGGTTTCATTTTTTTGCTGAGTATTAACTTGACCGGTTCTATCAACATTTTGGTCTTTGCTCTTCGTACGAGTCTGTTCATTCGTTAGGACTTTTCCGAATTTATCCACAGGAACATTTCTATTGTTGTTCTCATTCTGTTTGTTAACAACCTTTTGATCTTCCACTTTACGGACATTATCTTTTTGAACTTTGTTTACATCGTTTCTTTGAGTTGTTTTATCAACAAATTCATTATTGCGTGACGAAGTTGTTCTGTTTCTTTCGCCGACTTGTACTTTTGAAAGATCTACAGAGGTTTTTCTCCTGTCCTGCTGGATATTCATATTACGATCAAATGTCTTCGTAAGTTGATCCTTCGGTACACTCAAAGTTCTGATTTCATTTTTGTTGTTATGGCCGTTTCGATCTATTTCATTTGAATCACG
Organism: Ignavibacteriaceae bacterium; assembly: GCA_035293265.1. GTDB lineage: Bacteria > Bacteroidota > Ignavibacteria > Ignavibacteriales > Ignavibacteriaceae > DATDOL01. The sequence goes on from DATDOL010000151.1 coordinate 9,931, forward strand.
TACTCTGACAATTTCACGTTCCTTTATATCCTGTCCGGAGCGAACTCTGACATATTTCACATCAATGCCTCTGTTCTGAACTCTTCCATCATAATACGTGTAGTTTGTCCTGTATTTGGTTCTAGAATGAATTCTGTATTTATAGTGATCCTCTATATAATAATTATAGACGTAAGGATCACAGAAATGACCATAGTTCACAAAATGCCAGTGATTATAAGGAGTATAATATGTTGTCGTGAAAAAGATTCCCAGGCTTATTGAGAATGATGCATAAGGATGCAACGGAGCCCAGCCTATATAATCGTCATCATATCTCCATTCAACCCAGGCAGGAGCCCATTCATAGTCTGGATACCAGAGCCATCCATAATAATCGTCATAGTACCATCTACCGTAATGGTATGTAATGTAACCGAAAGATTCATAAGAATCCCAATACCATCCGTCATATGTCCAAACCCAGCTTCCCATTCTGTAAGGAGCCCAACCCATCCGGATTATCGTAGGTCTCCAAACTACAACACCATAATCTATTTCGATCCAGGTGCCGTAAGGAGAAAGATGAGTATAAAAATACGAACCTACAAAATGTCGTTTCTTAGCTTCCATTGATAATGAAGCAAATAAGAAAACTACTAGTGAAAGAATTATTAACCGTTTCATGATACACCTCCATTAAGTTTACGATTCAATAACTCAATGGAAGTGCCAGTTCGAAAATCTTAAAATAGTTGATTTTTGAAGTATAATCGAAAGTATTTTGTATATTATTGTGGACAGAGTAGTATATTAAAAGTGCGCGATAACTGTGGTGATTACCTGGTAAGCCGGCGATCCTTCCAGAGTATATTTCCAAATGAACCCATTAGCCCGGCAAATATGATGTATGGAATTTGTAGAAATTCTGTAAATAAAAATGTACTTAATGAAAGCTTTCTGAATAAAATTTTTCTTCCTTTATTCATAATCATAAACTCAGTAATTAATTTTAATACGATACTAATTGATAGAGTTATCCAAAAGTATGATGATAGAATAATTGCTATAGCAAGCTGAATGACTAATCCAACATGAAACAGATAAATCATAATTAACTTTAGCACCAGAGTGTTATCTGAATAAAACAATCCCTTGCTTGCCCATCTTTTTCTTTGGTGATAAAAATCTCTTACAGTTTTATTTGCGTTAGTTTTAACTATTGAATTTTCTTCCAGTGAAAATTTTACTTTATAAGCTGTATCTTTTGCAATTTTTTGCATCAGAAATTCATCATCACCTGATGAAAAATTCATGTTATCATTAAATCCATTAACAAGTTCAAAAACATTTTTCCTGTAAGCGATATTCGCAGCATTACAAATTGTTGGATGTTTGGCACCAATCAATCCGGCTCCGGTTAAAACCAATCCGGCAAATTCTAATTTTTGAATTTTTGAAAATAGTTTTTCATTTTCTATAAACTCAACGGGACCGGAAATGAATCCGGTTTGATTATCGAAATTATTTAATAATGTTTTCAGCCACTCTTTTTCATAAATGCAGTCTGCATCTGTTGTAACTATTATTTCTCCGGTGGAATTTTCAATACCATATCTTACTGCTCTTTTCTTGTGAGCGTTGGTCGAAAAATCCTTTGGAACATTAATTACTTTTATATTTTCTAAGGTTCTATTTTTAAGAATATGTTCAACCGAATTGTCTTCAGAAGAATCATTTACATAAAGAATTTCAAATTTATTTTTCGGGTATTCCTGTTCTTCGATTGATTTAAGATTCGCAAGAATATTTTCACTCTCGTTTCTGAAAGGAATAATAACAGAAATAAATTCATCGGAAACATTCTTAGGTTTCGATTTTTTTAATTTCGAAAGTCCATTAAAAATCCTGAGCAAGAAAATGATATAATGAATCAGCAAGGAAAAAAAGATAGCTGCGAGTAAATTGTTAAGCATCATTTCTCTTGAGCAGCAGAACTAATCCAACTATTGAGGGGAGAAGAAGATTAATCACAAACAAAAAAATGGATGCGTTAAACGCAACGGAAGCACTTTCATTCATATAACTCAGAAAATAAACAGATGCCCCTTCCCTGATTCCAAGCTCGCCGAATGAAATTGGTGGAATAATTGATTTTACAAAAATTACTAGATTTCCAGCCCATAAATAATTCAGGAAATCAAAATGGTGAGAAAATGCTATAACAAGAACCGCAAACTGAAAAATAAAACAGCAGTAAAATAAAAAAGAAACGAACAACATTTTTGCCAGGTATCTTCGATCGAGTCGTTTGAAGACTTTTAATTTTTCGAGAAGTTTATTAAAACGGTTTGATTTTCTGAGTCGTGAAAAAATCATACTATCCCAGAATTTTTCATTCATCATCAAAAGCGTGAAAAAATAAAACAGAAAAAAAACTACCAGGAAAAGCGAAACAGTTATATAAACGGAAGTTTCAAAATAATAATGAATGAATAAAATACTTGCAGTAGAACCAAGGAAAGCGACAACCATCAGCGGAAAAAATTTATCCACCAACGTAGCTCCAGTCACCTGCAATAAGGATTTATCTTTAAATACAATTGCACGACCAAAATATTCACCGATTCTCATTGGGGTAATAATCCCGGCTGATATACCATAAAACAATGAAATTAGTATTTTTGCTTTTTTGAATTCCCCCAGAAAAGTGTTACAAGTGATTCGCCACTTATAATACTGAAGGTAAATATTTAGGAAGCTGAACGCTAAAGCAATTCCAACCAATAATAAATTTGCTTGTTCAATTCCAGAAATAATATTTCGGTAATCTGTTGCATAGATTAAATAACCCAGGATTCCTACTGCAATCAGAATTTTAATTGATATAACTAAGGCAGATTTATGTTGTTGAACAAGATTGGCAAAGGACGAATTTATTTTTCCGGCTTTGGTTGTCATAAAATTTTATTGTTCTATTTCAAATATATTGACTTTAAGTCCTTCGGTACAATTGGTACACATTGAAACTGATTTTCTGTCACCCAAAACACGGCTTCTGAAGTTATTGTATTCCCTCGAATTCCACACATCTCTGAAAGTTCTACCATTGACTATACCAAGTTCAAATTCAGCATCTTTATCGAAACAGCAAGGAACAACTTTGCCATCCCAGGTAATCACGGAAGTTCGCCACAAAGCAAAGCAATGGTTTTTTAATTCTTTTCTTATACTGAAAGAACCGTTCTCAACAATGTATCTTCTATACTTTTTATTTGAGGGAAGAAATTTAATTGCGTTTTCATATGAAGAAATCTGCATAGTTTTAAAAACTACTTTATCAACTCCGACATCCTTACCATAAACTATAACATCATCAAGCTGATGTTCATTTTGTTTCATCACTATAAACTGAAATTCTACAAACGGATTTTTTTTCCTGAGTTCTTTTTTTCTTCGAACCAGTGCTCGTAGCCCTGCATCAGCTTGTGCAAAAGTTCCGCCAATCCTGTAATTCTGATAACTTTCTTCATCAAGCCCATCCATCGAAAATATGAGCTTATCGGGTGCGTTTTCTAAAATGTAATCAACATTTTTTTCTGTGATAAAATGCCCGTTCGTACTTATTGAAATGTAAACTTTATTTTGCTGCGCATACTTTATCATCTCAGGGAGTTTTTTATTTATATATGGCTCACCCTGAAAGAAAAGCTGAACATAAAACCCGGTATATTTTATTTCATCAATCAGTTTTTTAAAATCATCAGGGTTTAATAATCCAAGCGGACGTGTAAGTGAACCCAAACCAGAAGGACATTCCGGGCATTTTAAGTTACAATGATTTGTCGGTTCAACCGAGTATGAAAGAGGCATTCCCCAAACTACCGGTCTTCTTATCATCCTCGAGAGTGAAAATGAGGATAATATTTTTACGGTATTTAAAGCCCGTGTAAATGTAAAATATTTGAGTAAGTTTATTTCCAATATTAAATATAATTTTAGAATGCTGTTGAATTAAAATAAGTAATAAATCGTAAACCTGAAATTAAACTATCATTCAATCAATATTAATTAGAATAATGTTTTATATTTGCAGCATATTTTATTCACTTAAAATGCTCAGTCTAATAATTAGGAGAGAGGATGTTTATTAATTTCAGCGATATTCCGGGTCACCAGAATTTATTTTTAGATTATTTATATGAGTTTGATAATGTTAAGGAGTTTTATTCTGCTGATTTCAGGAACAAAGAAAATTATTTAAAAATCTTTAAGAGCGTTTCCGATTCTAAAAATGATGCCCGCGAAAAAGTTGCTCAAATTCTCAAAGCACAATACTTATCACTTCAGCCATCAGTTCTTACATCAAAAAATATTGATTCACTTTCCGATAAAAGAACTATGGCTGTTGTTACCGGACAGCAGCTTGGAATACTTGGCGGTCCGCTTTATACTTTTTATAAAATTATTACTGCGATCAAGCTAAGCAGGCATCTTTCAGAAAGGTATGACGAATATAATTTTGTACCTGTCTTCTGGCTTGAATCTGATGATCATGATTTCAATGAAGTTCGATCTATAAAAATTATTAATGATAACAATAACATTATTAATGTCGGTTATTCGGAAGAGATTAGCGAGGATGATGCAAAAGAAAGTGTTGGTTATATTCGTTTCAACGAGAGTTTAAATGAGTTTTTTAATACGCTTATAAAAAATCTTCGTGATACGGAGTTCAAGGAACCTTTGCTTGAAAAAATAAAAGGTTTTTACGCTGAAGGAAACACATTTAAAGATTCATTCAAAAAATTAATTCACTGGATATTTGATGAATTCGGGTTGATAATTTTTGATCCCCAGGATAAACAAGTTAAAGATTTGCTAAAACCGATCTTCAAAAAAGAAATTACTGACTTCAGGCAGCACACACAGGAATTAGTTAACGTTAGCGCAAGACTTGAAGAATTTTATCATGCCCAGGTAAAAGTAAGACCCGTTAACCTATTTTTAACTGTTGATAATGGAAGATATTCTATTGAACCAGTTGAGAACGAATTTAAACTGCGAAGAAAAAGAAAAAGCTTTTCATTAGAGCAATTGCTTGAGATTGCTGAAAGCGAACCAGAAAGATTCAGCCCTAACGTTTTGTTGAGACCAATCTGCCAGGATTTTCTGTTTCCTACGGCATTTTATATCGCCGGTCCAAGTGAAATTTCATATTTCGCCCAGTTAAAACCATTGTATTCTTTCTATAAAATTACTGAGCCGATTATTTATCCAAGATCATCCGCAACCGTTCTTGAGAACAGCATCTCTAAAATTTTAAGTAAACATGATATCGCTGTAACCGAAATTTTTGTTGACGGGGACATTATTAAAAAGCGGATACTGGATTCTCTGTCTGAAGTAACACTTGAAGATTTATTCTCAAGAGTGAATGCGGATATCGAGATCGCTTTTGACCAATTAAAGGAAAGATTATTTCAATTAGATAAAACCATTTCTGATTCAAGCAAAAAATATAAAGAAAAGATTTTCCAGGCATTGAATGAATTAAAAGCAAAGGCTGAGCAGGCGCAGCAGAAGAAACATGAAGCGACTTTAAGACAAATAGACAGGGCTACTGTAACTTTGTTCCCGATGAAAAATCTGCAGGAAAGAGAATTGAACTTCACTCATTTTACAAATAAATACGGAATGGATTTTATTAAGCTTATGTTCAAAGAAATACAGATTAATAAATTTGAACACCAGGTAATTGAAATCTGAGATTATGATGTGATTGATTTTAGCTGAGCTAAAAAACCCGGATTAGACACTGAAACACATTCAAAGTCATTTACTCTGCCGCCTCCTTCTAAAAGTGAAGATAAAATACCAAACGCCATTGCTATCCTGTGATCATCAAAACTTTTAAAAACCGGATTATAGTTATTAATATTTCCCGAAATAATAAAACCATCCTTCAGTTCCTCAACTTCTAAACCAAGTATCGCAAGGTTTAAACAGAGAGAATTTATTCTGTCTGATTCTTTTATTCTGAGCTCTTCGGCAAATCTTAATTCGAATTTTCTTTTTGCAAATACACCGACAACTGTAAGTACCGGAATCTCATCTATAATAGTAGCAATAATATTTTTATTGATTCCAATGTTTTCAAGTTGACTACTATTTACAACTATGTCACCATATGGTTCATTGTTCGAGCTGTGTGTAATTTTATAAATGATATCGGCGCCCATATTAATTAATAATTCAATAAAACTGATTCTTGTGGGATTCAACGAAATATTTTTCAGAGTTAAAGAAGAGTTTTCTGTGAGAAGTGTTAGAACAATGAAATAAGCAGCAGAGGAAATATCTCCGGGGATGAAATATTCCTGGGTTTTGGGATAATCACTTCTGGAAACGAATGAAAATATTTTGTTCGACGTCTTCTCAACTTTTAATCCAAGCATTCTTTCTGTATGATCTCTTGTGATTGAACTTTCAATTACAGTTGAAGTTTCATCACAATGAAGTCCCGCAAGAAGAATTGCACTTTTTACCTGGGCACTTGTAACGGGTAGTTCGTACTTGATAGATTTTATTTTTGATGGTGGATTAAAATTTAATGGCAGAGTGAAAGATTCAGTAGCTTTGATATTTGCGCTCATCATTGTTAGCGGTTCGATTATTCTTTTCATCGGACGTTTTGAAAGCGATTCATCTCCGATTAACGTTGATTGGAAATCTTGAACAGCAAGAATTCCACTGAGCAGTCTGGCTGTTGTGCCTGAATTTCCTGCATTTAGAGGTTGCGTGGGTTTTTGAAACCCCTTAAAACCTCTTCCATTTACTGAAATCAGATTTTTATTTTTTTGAATCTCAACACCAAGGTCTCTCAGAGAGCTTAGTGTCGAATTAACATCATCGCTGGCTGGTAAATTTTGAATCCGTGATTCCCCATCTGCCAGTGCAGAAATTATAAGTGCGCGATGCGAAATAGATTTATCACCGGGGAGTGATAATTCACCGGAAACTTTTTCTATTTTATCAAATGGCTGGATCATTAACCGTAAAAAGATTTAAACTATTTTTGGCTCCATTCATTTATCAACTCACCCAAAAGCTTTTTTGATAATTCACTTTTATCATACATACCTTTAGCTTTTCTCTGACGAAGTGCTTCATATATAACAACCGCAGCTGAAACGGAAACATTTAGACTCTGAACCATTCCATACATCGGAATTAAAAATTTTTTATCTGCGAACTCAATTGCGTCATCCGATAACCCCCTGTGTTCATTCCCGAAAACGATTGCAACTTTTTTTGTTAAATCCAGTTTATAAATATTTTCTGCATCATCAGATAATGATGAAGCATAAATTTTGAATCCATCATCCTTAATTGTTTGATAGCAATCTTTTACTGACTTGAATTTTTCTTTTTCAATCCATTTGAACGCCGATGCGGAAGATTTTTTCCCGATTTTTGGGAATGGTTCGAGATTATAAATCAGTGATACCTTTGGAATACCGGCGGCATCGCAGGTTCGGAAGATTGCACTTACATTATGAGGATCGTGAATGTTTTCAATAATAATTTTTAATGAATGCTGGCGGGCTGAGATGACTCTTTTTATTTTTTTAATTCGGTTGTTGGTTCGAATTCTTTTCACTTAATACTTTTGTTAAATATTAATTTATAAATTGTTGTATTGTGATGCCTTCTTGCTTTATCAATTCTGAATTTTTCAGACTTTGTTTTAAGATAATATGATGCGAGTTCGAGAATTTTTTGAAGAACCATTTCCTCATCGTGAGCCCAGCTTTCGCAGCCATTGATCGAAGGAATTTCAGCAGTGAAGCCATCATTAGTTTTACTTACAATTATATCGAGAATCATTTTTATTAAACAAAAGAATTCATCACTCTAGTAACTACCCTCACCTTTTCCTTCTGTAACTATTTTTACACTTGCACTTGCACCAATCCTGTCGGCACCTGAAGCTATCAAAGCTTCCGCATCTTCTTTGGATCGAATTCCGCCAGCTGCTTTGACCCCAATCCCTTCACCGACAACATATTTCATAAGTGCAACATCGCCAACAGTTGCACCACCTTTGCTGAATCCTGTTGAGGTCTTTACAAAATCTGCCCCAACTTTTTTACATATCAGGCATGCTCTTACTTTTTCTTCATCTGTCAGAAGTGCTGTCTCAATAATCACTTTGCATAGCGCATGACTTTTTTTCGCTGTCGTCACTACCTGCCGAATGTCATTTTCGACATAATCATAATCTTTCTGTTTTAATCTTCCAACATTTATAACCATATCAATCTCGGTTGCACCATTTTGAATTGCCTGCTCGGTTTCAAATCTTTTGACTTCGGATGTCGTGGATCCAAGTGGAAATCCAACGACAGTGCAAACTCTTACATCAGTTCCTTTGAGCAGTTCACTGCAAAGAGAAACATAACCAGGATTCACACAAACGGAAGCAAAAGAGTATTTCTTCGCTTCGGCACAAAGTTCTTTAATTTCATCAGGAGTCGCATCAGGTTTTAATAATGTGTGATCAATTTTATGTGCAAGATCTTTATCTTTGAGAGAGTTGCCCACACCTTTACCTGCAGCGATACGTGATGCGCCGACATCCACAATATTTTTAACCGCTTTTGGCTGCGTGATTACATTTCTCTCCCATCCCCGGCAGGATTCACCGTGACAATAGTAATCGGCTAAAACTTTCTCCAGGAATTCCGGAGAAACATCTTCATCAAATTTTTTATGGTTCATTTTATCCGCTCCTTAGAGTCCGTCAGACTCTAACGGAGTCTGACGACCATATTTTATGAATGCCTCGAATGTATTTTTTAATAACATTGCAATTGTCATTGGTCCAACGCCACCGGGGACTGGAGTTATATAAGATGACTTTTTAGAAACGTTGTCAAAATCCACATCGCCGACAACCCGGTACCCATTCGGTTTCGTTTTATCCTCAATCCTGTTAATTCCAACATCGATAACAACAACACCATCCTTCACCATATTTTCCTTCACAAATTGAGCGGAACCAATTGCAGCAATTAAAATATCAGCCTGCTTGGTATATTCAGACAAATTTTTTGCTGCAGAATGACAAACAGTTACAACAGCATTAGCATAATCTTTTTTTTGAATCAAAATATTTGCGATCGGTTTACCGACAATATTACTTCTTCCAAGGACAACTACGTGCTTACCTTTTGTTTCTATTTTATAACGGATTAGCAATTCCTGGATTCCTGCGGGAGTGCATGATCTAAAAGTTTCTTTACCGATAACCAATTTTCCAACATTAATTGGATGAAATCCATCCACATCTTTATTTGGTGAAACTGCTTCGATTACTTTTTCTTCATCAATATGTTTTGGCAATGGAAACTGAACTAATATCCCGTGATATTCGGGATCGCGATTGTAACGATTTATTAGATTGAGTAATTCTGTTTCCGTAATGTCAGCGGAAGCTGTTTCAGCTTTTGTTTTCATTCCGACTTCTTCGCAAGCTTTGATTTTATTACGGACATAAATTTGCGATGCCGGATTATCGCCGACAAGAATAGTTACAAGACCGGGAACTTTTCTACCTTCAGCAATGAGCTTTCCAATATCAGATTTTAATTCTGACCTGATATCCTGTGCAACTTTTTTCCCGTCAATAAGTATCATTTTTTTTCAGTTGATAATTTCTCTGTGGCTCTCTGTGTTTTCTCTGTGGACTCTGTGGACTCTGTGTAACAAGTCTTAGGTAGGAACACAGAGATCACAAAGAACCTCAGAGAACCACTGAGCCTTATTTTATAAATCTTCTTAGTTGATCAGTTAATTTTAACGAGTTGAAATTCATTAAGAGACCAATTCTTATATTCGCAAATTTTAAATGAGTTAGTATTTGTGCTTCATGAACCGGTGCCAGACACTCGATAGCTTTTAATTCCAATATAACTGCTTTCTCAACTAAAATATCAATTCTGTAACCCAACTCGAGTTTTACTTCTTTATAAATAACAGGAACAGGAACCTGTCTTTCATTAACCAATCCATTCTTGGTCAATTCATAACTTAGACATTCTTCATAGGCAGATTCTAATAGTCCAGGACCTAAGTGTCGATGAACTTCAATCGCACATCCGATAATCTTTTGAGTTAACTCATTTAATTCACGTAGATCCATTTTTATTTTTTTCTCTGTGGCTCTCTGTGCAGTCTCAGTGTCCTCAGTGTAACTTTTTTTTTAAGAACTAACACAGAGATCACAAAGAACCTCAGAGTACCACAGAGTTTAACAATTTTTTCCTGCTATTTGATTTCACTGCTTTTAATAAAATCGGGAAAAATAATTCTCTCAATATGTATCGTCTTGCCTGAAGCAGTATCCACTTTAAAGAAAACTCCACAGAGATGAACATCGTCTGTTGCTGATTCGTACTTTTGCGGAGTCTGGTATAAAAACCTGTTAACTGCTGCCTGCACTTTCATTCCGATCACAGATTCATAAGGACCAGACATTCCAACATCGGTAATATATCCAGTCCCCTTTGGCAAAATTCGTTCATCACCAGTTTGAATGTGTGTATGAGTTCCGATTATCGCACTGACTCTTCCATCAAGGTAATGCGACATAGCAATTTTCTCAGCAGTTGCTTCAGCATGAAAATCTACTATTATAATCTTTGTTTCCGAGTCAAGTTTGTTCAGTACCCAATCAGCAGCGCGGAAAGGACAATCGATTGGAGCCATAAAAGTTCTTCCCTGCAAATTTACTACAGCAATTTTTCCTTTCTTAGTTTCTGCAACATAATATCCATTACCGTAAGTCCCTTTCGGATAATTTAATGGACGTAAGGCTCTTGGTTCATTTTTAAGATAATCCTGCGATAAATGTTTATCCCAAGTATGATTTCCTCCGGTTAAAACATGGACACCAAGATCAAATAGAAGTTTTCCTTCCTTATCTGTACATCCTTTGCCATCGGACGCATTTTCACCGTTAGCAATTACAAAATCAGCTTTATATTTCTGAATGAAACCGGGCAGCCAGGTTTGAACAAGATCCATCCCCGGTTTTCCAACTATGTCACCTATGAAAAGAATATTTATTGTGGGCATACCTGTATGAATTTTTACTGCAAAATATATCTATAATCGGGGAAAGTTCACAGGATGAGTTATGATTTGTTAATTAGAAACCTGGAAAAATTAGAGCAAAAGATTATTTATTAGTTCGTTTAACCCACCTCGGAGCTGAATCAATTTTCTGTCTTAGAATCAGATTCAATTGACCAGAATGATGCTGTACGTGACGCAGATTGTAAAGCAGCAGCTCACCGAATTTCATTTTGACAGAACCAAACATATAAGGTTTATTTGCTTTTTCATCGGTCAAATTTTCAATTGTTTGTTTATACTTTCTGCGTCCGTGTTCAAGATATTTTAAAAGTTCAGATTTTGTGTAAATTCTTTCAGGAAGTAATCCTTCCGGATCCAATTCACTTAATGTAAATGGTTTTGGAGGAATAAAATCATCGGGCAATTCTGTAAGATAAAAATCTAACCAGAAAAGAGTGTGATAAACCAGGCACCAATATTGCGGATTTTGTTTCTGATCACTCCAAAGTTCATCACGACAGGCAATCATTGCATTTTCCAGCATTTCGATTTATGCGCCGAATTGTCCCAAAAGAATTTCTTTTATGAATTTAATATCCAATATTAACTCCGAATTCAAAATATATCATAAGCGAAGTACTTTGTTTTCTTCAAACTTAGAGAGCCTTTTCTTTCCAGTCAAAGATTAATTGTTTTATGAATTATACAATCAACGATTCATTTCGATTTCTCAGTGATTCTCTGTGCAGACTGTGAGGCTCTCAGTGTAATAATTCTTTTAATCCTTACACAGAGTTCACAAAGTAGGCACAGAGTTACACTGAGTAGCGAGAAAATATTTTTGATACTCTTTAATAATAGCCTTAGTTTTCAAGTATGGTTACAAGAGAACTTCCTTCCACACTTTTAGACGAAGCTGAATTCAGTGTACTTGATGTTGAAACAACGGGATTGTCTGCAAGAAATAACAGAGTTATTGAAATCGGGATTGTTAAAGTTAAAAATTTAAAAATTACCGACAGGTTTCAATCCTTTGTTAACCCGGGATGTGAAATTCCATACTTTATTACTCAGCTTACAGGGATAACAAATGAAGATATTTTTGATGCTCCAAATTTTGGAAGTTTACTGAAAGAGATAAATAATTTTATAGGAAATACTGTCATCTCAGGTCATAATTTAAGTTTTGATGATTCATTCCTGACTTATGAATTCATTAGAAACAATCATGAGCCATTAAACAATGATAAAGTCTGCACTTTAAAAATTGCAAGAAGACTCTACCCTTCACTCAGAAGCAAATCTTTATCCTCAGTTACAAGTTACCTTAAATTAAAAAACAGCAATGCTCACCGAGCATTGGGCGATGCGGAAGTTACGGCCCTGGCATTAGTCAAAATGATTAAAAAGCTTCAGAGAGAAGAAAACATCGAAACTGTTTATGATCTGATTGATTATCAGAAATTTGCCGTTGTGAAAAATCAGAAGCTGAAAATTTCAAAAGACCACGGCGCAATAATTAATTCTCTTCCCAATGCACCGGGCATTTACTACTTCCTGAACAGGAAAAATGAAGTTATTTATGTAGGAAAAGCAAAATCATTGAGAGACCGTCTGAAAAGTTATTTTTCACAATCAGCGTCAAGGAAAACAAAAAAAATAATTAAGCAGTCTGTTAAACTTAAAACCGAACTAACAAATTCAGAACTGACCGCACTTTTAGCCGAAGCTGAAACCATTAAGCTCATAAATCCAAGACATAATTATCAGTTGAAAAAATATGGCAATAAATATTTTATCAAGGTAACACAGACGCACAAATATCCCCGACTCGAGATATCGAATCATTTTGATTTTGACGGAAATGATTATTTCGGTTTATTCATATCAAGGAAGCGTGCTGATAAAGTCATGGATATGATTGATAAAACGTTTGCTATCAGAGAGTGTTCAGATAAAGAATATCTCAAAGGAAAAAAATGTTTTCTGGCCGACATTGAGCGATGCACAGCACCGTGTATAAAAATCAGAGATGAACATTACCAC
>DATDOL010000152.1:0-3842 GCA_035293265.1 Ignavibacteriaceae bacterium
ATCCGGTTTTTGAAGAACAATCCTGTATTATTCGTCGAAACAGCTTTATTGAGAGTTGCTACTGGTTCTGCATTACTTTTTCAAGGGCCATGACCACTTTTTCCTGCGCTGACCGGAAATCCTTTTCCTGGTGAATTGCCAAGCCTGGTTTACGTGCAGTAGGACAACGTAATACGGTGCCTACGTTATGGGTTTCAGGTTTCTTTATTCCTGATCTACTGACGCTGATAATGGCTTAGTTTGAAATCTGCAATCTTGTTCCTGTCATTTCGAAGTCATCCTTCGTTTTCACTCAGGACAGGCTCCGTGAGGGATATTATAGAGATCTCTCCCGATGATCGACACAAGGATTTTTCGCCGTCTCTCGAAATGACTAATTGAGCCACCACCATATTCGCTCAATATAGTAACTTGCCAGTAAAATCACGACCTTTTCACTGACTTCTATAGATTCAATACGGCCGGTATAACTATTAAATATCTATTGCCATTATAGTGTCATTTTCAGCAATTACTTTTCCCGTATCATGTTATATTTCAGAAAAGAAATACAGCTCCGACCAGTAATTGCCTCATTTTCGGTTATATAGAAAAAATTAGTGTTGATTGATTCGGATATATGATATGTCCACCATACAAGCCATATCATACCGGGGATAGGCTTTCGTAACCAGCTTGAATAAAATTCTTTACCGAGACATCATTTATCTCCGGTTTGGAGGAAGAATATTGCAACGACAGGGAACTGAATCAATGATTAATACAGGGTTATATTGAAGTTGTACATATGTCATCAAGGTGTGAGGAGGGTGGATAGTGCATCCCAGAACTTACCATGAGTTTGAGAGGATTTGTACCGAAAGAAATGTCGGTGGATCTGTATTGGAATTGGGTGCTGTCCCGAATCCAAACAGCCTGCTCTGCATGAAATCTTTAAAAGATGCCACCGAAAAAATCGGGGTGAATATTAACGGGCCACAAGAATACAGGGATTTCATGATACTTAAAGGTAATGCAAATCATCTAGAATTTGATGACAACAGATTTGACCTGGTCCTTTGTAATGGCATGCTCGAACATGACAAATATTTCTGGAAATCTCTTGAAGAGATGAAGAGAGTAACCAAACCCGGGGGCCTTGTTGTTATTGGAACACCGGGCTATGTATATTTCGGGATAGAACGGATGAAATCCATTCTGGGTAAAATTCCACTGCTTCGGAAACTCAAGACAAATCAATATATGAATATGTTTTTCACTGCAACAATTACGTACCAGATTCACAACTCTCCGGGGGATTATTACCGGTTCAGCATGCAGACATTCAGGGAATTATTTTTTGATGATATGGAGGATGTGGAAATTTGTACTATTGCGCTTCCTCCAAGGATAGTCGGCGTTGGCAGAAAAAAGATGAATACTATCAACTCCGCCTGAAAATTCGGTATGCCAGATGCTTATTACGCAAACTTTGTTTCAGAAGCATCATTTTTGTAGAAAGGGTACGTATTATTTTCTGCCATAACACAATGTTGACAGGTAAGGCAGACTTTCTGGTTGTCATATGAGAATAGCAATCTTTGATTTCCTCCAGGTTAATTTCAAATATCCTGTTATCTTTCTCCGGGTTAAAAATCTGGATACTGAAAGAACCGAATAATTTCTTGTTCACAGGCCTGGAAAGGATTTCTTGAAACCTGGTTTCGCTGGTTCTGATGAAATAAAATATTGTATTGGATAATACCAGGGTAATACAAATATCCGGGCCAATTTCCTTTACCAGATGTTCATGAATCAATATTGTTGATTTTTGATTATTTACACGTGATTGAATAATAATCAAACCTGTATCCGCAGGAAGTGAATTATTTATCTTTACATTCACTTGCCCGCTAATATCATCTTGTACTGAATATACAGTTCCTTCATGAACAAATTGATGACGGGATTTATTATTTTCATTATCTGTTTCAGGCTGATAGTCCTTGAGGCTGGTATGCCTGGCGTGAATCAGGATACCATCAGAATTATCATGATTTGTTATATACTCAAGGTAGTGCTTATAAAATCTGACGAAATCATGAAAGTGTTGCTTGTGGCCGGCAGATACAAGTTTAAACTGATCAAAACCAAGGCTAAGAAGTATGGATAAAATAACCTTGTGATGTTCCCTTGTTGATGCCGGGGCCATTATTTTGGGGCAGTTATTAAAAAAGTAATTCAGTCGTGGAAACGATAGTGTCTCGTTAATCCTGTCCCATTTTTCCACATAACCCCATTTTTCTTCAATATGCCGTAATGCTTTATAACAAACCGGAGTAGAACGCCGCCAGGAGAAATAGAGAAGATCATTAATTGTGAAGCAGGTTTTAGATTCTTCATTATTTAAAGCCAGTATTTCTTTCAGTTTTTGATGATCATTGTCATCTTTTAGATAAATAACCTGGGAGTTATAACATCCAAGAATTTTTCTATTTTGATAGTAAATTACCAGACACATATCACGGATTTCCTTGGCAAATGCAGATTTTTCATCCATGTTCCAGCCGTTTCGAAGAAACTCCGTTCGTACCATAAAACAATGATCTTCAAGAAAAGCATACTGTTGAGTGTAATGCAGGCTTTCAGGCATCTTGCATTGACGAATTTCCTTGTCATATCTGTGATCAACATATAAACGGTTGTTAAAACGTAAAAACTGAAGTGATTTCCAGAAGTTATGCGCTGTATCTTTACCTTCCCAGATCCATGGTTGAAATACATGATAATCCTGGTATTCATCAGCGGCTTTTATTAGTTTTAATAACCAGTCATATTTTGAATCCATGGTTGACTGAATCGTAACTGGGAATTTGTCATTAAAAATAAACATGGTCAGGCTTGTGTCAATATAAGGAATAGCAAGATTTCTCCATAAATACGGGCTTTGAAATTCGGAACCATGATGGATAATTAAACGTTCATTGCATTCAGGCGTGTTGTCGTTATAAACCGAGAGAGGTTGGCTGGATACTGAGAGGTTAGGACATCGATAGCGAAAATAATCAAGTGATTCCGGGTTAGTATTTTCATTCATGACATAAATACGCTTTACACCTTTAGGTATTGTATTATCAAGTATTTTAGATTGTTGAATAAAAGAAAAATCAACATCTTTTTTGCTAATAACCATGGTCAAGTCTGTCATGAAAGGCATTCGCAGTGTATATAAGTTATTGGATCCGCAGGCTATACAAATTTAGTACATTGAGATAGTTGCTGCAATGTTTTTGAATATGGTTAATGAGTTCAAACATAATAATAAGCTCATAATATGCTGTGATAAAACCGCAATATTATAAAGTTGTACTAAAATACAGTAACATAGAATGCTGGCATCCAATTAATTCTGGCCTATATCATGAATACAATAATACATAATAAAATGTTCAGTGCAGATGAACTGGAGAGCAAACTATGGGGCGGCTTTTCACTATATGCACTTCCCGCCCTGGAACAATTGAAACAAGCTCCGGCAACTACCAGCAAAGAAAGAGAGAAAGCTGTATGGCGACTCATACGTTGGCATTACTACAAAAAAGATTATTTGCAAGCAATTGCCAACATTCAGTTTCTTGAAAAGCTACATGGAACACTAAAAAAGAATTATATAGTAGCCAAGCTTTTATGTTTTATCCGGCTTAAAAGATTTCATGAAGCTCGTATAATAGTCAACAGAGAGCTGCGTTACCATTATCTGAAATCGGTCATCATGACTTTTTTCAACAAGTTTAAACTGTATCAATTCAATTACTGGTTTATCAATGCATTGATGGGTTTCATGGAAGAAGATCAGAATTTGT
>DATDOL010000153.1:0-5815 GCA_035293265.1 Ignavibacteriaceae bacterium
CTGTTTGAAAGAAATAGTTCATGATGCTAAAAAAGAATATAAGGAACTCGATATTAGTTATGAAGTTTTTGAAACAAGATTCAAAGGTGATGTCCCTGATATTGAAACCGATATTTTTCTTTCGTCGGGCGGACCGGGAAGTCCGTTTGAAGGTGAAGGGACACAATGGGAAAAAGATTATTTCGGATTGATCGATAAAATCTGGAATCACAATCAGCAAAACCTTGAAAAGAAAAAATATATTTTTTTTATCTGCCATTCATTCCAGATGATGGGAAGATTTTTCAAATTCGGAACTGTCAACAAGCGTCATTCAAAATCATTTGGAGTAATGCAGTTTACAAAGACCAAATATGGTAAGGATGATCCGATATTAAAAGAACTATCAAATCCATTTTATGCCGCTGACATCAGGCAGTACCAGGTTGTTGAAGAAAATAAAAAAGTAATCAAAGAACTCGGTGCAAAGATTTTATCTTATGAAATAATTGATGATGATCAGGAAGCACAGCCATCAATAGCTTCAATCAGAATTTCCGATGAGTTTGCCGGTACACAGTTTCATCCTGAAGCTGATCCTGAAAGTATGCTTTATCATTTCAGGCAGGATGAAAGAAAAAAGCAGGTTGTTGAAAAGTATGGTGAGAAAAGATATGATCAGATGATTGAAATTCTTCAGAGACCGGACACAATTCAAAAAACCAGGAAGACCGTTATCCCCTCTTTCCTGAATCACGCTATCGATGAACTTACTGCAGTGCTGAGTAAGTAAATGATTCCTGAACTAAGGAAGAAATTCAACTCAGAATTCACACAGGAAAAGCACGAAGCATTTTTAACTGATATTAATACTTCATTGAAGTATCCTGTCGATTTCCGAATTTCCGAAACCCCACTCTTCTTAAGTGATGATTTAAAGAAAAAACTTCTTAAAGCTTGTGATGAGCTTTGCAAGCAGGTTACTAGCAGAGAATTTAAAGTTAAGATGAAAGATGCTGTTCCATCTCATCTTAATATTCCGGGAGAAACTGACCATCCTGAATTTTTTGTTTTTGATTTTGCAATTTGCAAGGATGAAACAACCGGAGAATTTTATCCAAAGTTGATTGAGTTGCAAGGCTTCCCTACTCTTTACGGCTACCAGTATTTTTTTGAGAGAAAAATCAGAAATCATTTTGATATTCCTGGAAACTTCACACCATACTTTAACAATGTTTCGCCTGATGAATATGTTAAGATGCTAAAAGATGTTATTGTTGCAAATGCTGATCCTGCAAATGTTGTCTTGCTGGAGATTGAACCGGAAAAACAAAAAACCCGGATTGATTTTGCTGCAACAGAAAAATTAATTGACGTTACAGAGGTTTGCATTTCAGATCTGATTAAACGCAATCAAAATCTTTATTACAAAAAAGCCGGGAAAGAAATCCTTGTCGAAAGAATATACAACCGTGTAATTTTTGATGAGTTGGACAGAACCGAAGTGAAGTTCAGCTTTGATTTGCAGGAAGAACTTAATGTAACCTGGATTCCTCACCCGAATTGGTTTTACAAGATTAGCAAGTATTCATTGCCGGTGCTTAAAGGTGAGTTTGTGCCGAAATGTTTTTACCTGCGTGATTTTATCTCCTATCCCGATGATCTTGAAAATTATGTTTTAAAACCTCTTTTCTCTTTTGCAGGACTCGGAGTTAAGATTGATGTAACAAAAAAAATGCTGGATGAAATAAAAGATCCAGAAAACTATATCCTGCAGGAAAAAGTTGAATATGCACCAGTGATTGAAACTCCAGATGACTATGCAAAGGTAGAAATACGAATGATGTTTTTCTGGCCTGCCCGCCGAAGCAACAGCAAAGGCGGGAATACAGAACCGATACTCGTAAATAATTTAATCCGGCAAAGCAAAGGAAAGATGATGGGAGTTGACTTTAACAAAAATAAAACCTGGGTTGGCGGTAGTGTTGCGTTGCATAAAACTTAACAAATCCCTCCCCCTCACTTCGTTCGGGGACTCCCTTTACTAAAGGGAGACTATAAATTAAAAAGTCCCCCTTTAATAAAGGGGGACGCGGCGAAGCCGAGGGGGATTCCCTGGCTAAGGCATCAATAACATAACAAATCCCTCTGTCACTTCGTGACATCTCTCTTTACTAAAGGGAGAATTTTTATAATTTTATTTTTTCTTTGTGTATTATTAGGTCTCTGTCACGGTACAACTGTGACAGCCTTTAACCCTTTAATTAACATTTCTTCCTCATTTTAGTATATTTACACACAAATCTTCAGCTAATCCGGAATTTAAATCACAAGCATTTTCAGCTTATTAAATGATAAAGTTTGATTTTCACGTATCAAGGGCAGCCAGAGAAAAATACAAGATTGAGAAATCGTTATTCTCATTAACAGGTAAAGTAATACTTGCGGATTATCAGCAGGCACGCATACTTTCTGAGAAAATAAATTCAAAAAGAAGAGAAGAAGGAAATGCTGACCAGTCCGTAGATTCCGTAGAATCTATGAGATTCTATGAATTTGTAACAGCAGGACAGATAAATGCACTCGGCTTGCTTCACGAAATTTTTCATCTTTTAATAAGAAAGTATGAGGAGAGCGATAATCCCGGTGTCTTCGGCAAAGCCATAAATCATTTAAGGAATGAAATAAGTGATAGCGAACTTGAGAAGACTCTGCATGCATTCATTGAAGAATTCCCTCCCCTTCCGGTTTATAATAATGATGTGACTCCGGAACAATATTTAAGAGCAAGTACAACGGGAAAACCAAATACTGAAATAATCCTTGAAGAAATTGTTCTTCTGCATATGGAGAACAGCAATCCTGCCGCAGCAAACCTGAAAGAACTTTATGCAGATGATAATCTCTCAATCAAAACAAACTATAAACTGTTAATTGAAAAGACAGAAGTTTTTTTCGATAATGAAAAGCCAACAAGCTTTGGCGGTCTTCATCTTTTCAAGCTTTTAAGAAAACCGATTTCATCAAACCCATTCGACTTAGAAAAACAGCTTGATTTTATTATGACTGAATGGGGATCTCTTCTCGGTGAAGATATTTTCAGCAGACTGCTTCGAGGTGTTGATCTCATCAGAGAAGACTACAAGTTGTTTGTTCAGCACGGAGGCGGTGAAAAAGGAACTCCGCCGGTCCCAACTTATGATGATGAATTAGAGCGGCTGAGACTTATAAGAGAGAAGATGTCAGCGGATAAAAAACTTTCCGAAGATGAAAAACGATTTTACCTGGAGTACGAAAAGTTCACTGAGGACACACATTGGATCCCAGAAGTCGTGATGATCGCAAAAAATGTTTTCGTCTGGCTGCATCAGCTTTCAGAAAAATACAAACGGAAAATTGTTCGGTTCGACCAGGTTCCTGATGAAGAACTAGATCAGCTTGCAAGATGGAATTTTAATTCACTCTGGCTCATAGGGATCTGGGAACGAAGCAGTGCCTCTCAAAAGATAAAACATCTTACAGGAAATATCAGCGCAGTTTCATCTGCTTACTCACTTTACGATTATGTGATTGCAGATGAGCTTGGAGGTGAAAGTGCATTTCAAAACTTTAAAGACCGTGCCTGGGTTCGCGGGATCAGAATGGCAAGCGATATGGTTCCCAACCACACAGGAATTTTTTCAAAATGGGTAGTTGAAAAACCGGATTACTTCCTGCAAAGAAATGAACCTCCTTATCCAAATTATTCCTTTACAGGTCCAAATCTTTCTGAAGATGACCGGGTCGAGGTAAGGATTGAAGATAATTATTACACTCGTAAAGATGCGGCAGTTGTGTTCCAGAGAAAAGACAGGTACACAGGTTCAACAAAATATATTTATCACGGAAACGATGGAACAAATATGCCTTGGAATGATACTGCTCAGCTAAATCTTCTCAATCCTGAAGTTCGTGAATCAATCATTCAAACAATAATGTACGTTGCCCGTAAAACCCCAATCATTCGATTTGATGCTGCGATGACGTTAGCAAAAAAACATTATCAGCGATTGTGGTTTCCACAGCCCGGTACAGGTGGATCTATTCCTTCACGAACAGATTATTCAATGACGATTGAAGAGTTCAACCAGGTGATGCCGGATGAATTCTGGCGTGAAGTTGTTGACAGGATTAATGCAGAAATGCCAAACGTACTCCTTCTTGCAGAAGCTTTCTGGCTGATGGAAAGTTATTTTGTAAGAACTCTAGGAATGCACAGAGTTTATAATAGTGCTTTCATGCATATGATGATGAAGGAAGAAAATGATAAATACAGGCAGCTTATTAAAAACACTCTTGAGTTCAATCCTGAAATTTTAAAACGCTATGTGAATTTTATGAGCAACCCTGATGAGGAAACTGCTGTAAACCAGTTTGGAAAAGGTGATAAATATTTCGGAGTTGCGGTTTTGATGGTGACTTTACCCGGTCTGCCGATGTTTGGTCATGGGCAGGTTGAAGGCTTCTCCGAAAAATACGGTATGGAATATAAGCGGGCTTATTATGATGAGAAGATTGACGAACATCTTGTTCATCGTCATCAGCGCGAAATAATTCCACTGCTAAAAAAACGGCACCTGTTCAGCCAGGTAGACAATTTTGAATTTTATGATTTTATCGATGATGACGGAAAACTGAACAGCAATGTTTTTGCTTTCAGCAACAGATCAGGAAACGAATCTGCTTTGGTGATTTATAATAACTCATATTATGAAACAAACGGATCGATTAATTATTCTTCTCTTCGGGCATACACCGGAAGTGAAGGAAGCCTGAAGAAGCCGGAGAAACTTTCATCGTTATTTGGTTTTTATCCGCAATCTGCTTTTTATTACGAATACACAGATCACCATACACAGTTAAAATATTTAATGTCGGGAAATGAAATAAATGAAAATGGATTTAAAGTTCATTTGTTCGGATATCAGTATCGTGTCTGTCTGAACTTCAGGGAAATTTATGATTACGAAGGTAAATACCAGCAGTTGTACTTTCATCTAAATGGAAGAGGTGTTTATTCTTTAGAAGATGCTATCAAAGAAATGGATTTAATTCCGCTTCACAGTGCGATTGAAAATTTTATATCTGTGGAAAATATTGAGAAGTTCAGAACATTCCTTACACGTTCTGAAAAAGTAAAATTCAAAAAGGAACCTGAATATGATCTGCCGGCTGAATTAAAAAACGGGTTCACTTCACTGGCTGCAGGGTTTAAACAGACAAATGGTTATTCATTGAATGAAACCAAATTGCTGAAAGATTTAACGGATGAAATGAAACTCGTTAGAAACTTTTATCAGCAGTGGATAAAACAAAACCGGAGGAAATCGGTCACTAAATGGATTAAAGAATCAGATTCTGTCCTGCCAGTTAACAGCGAAGTTGTTCTTGATGAAAATTTATACGTCCTCTTCCTGAGTTTTATTTTTAAGGAGATTGTAATCTCAATACTTAAAAGCAAAGACAGCCCGGAGAAATTGTTCGATGAACTGCTTCTTTCAAAACCATTGAATAATGCTTTGCAGAAAAACATTCCCGGGATAAAACCGCACACACATATTGAATTATTAAAGCTATTATTGATAAGCTTCATTATAAGCTCAAAAGTAGGTAAGAAAACAGAGAAAAAAGTCCCTGTAAAGAAGTTTCAGGCAGTAAAAATTGAAAAGAATAATCATGAGCAGACGGCTTTCACAAAACATATTTCGGACTTGCTTCAAGAAAGAAATGTGCATAATTTTCTCCAGGTGAATGAGTTTGAAGGAATAACTTATTTTAACAAAGAACGGTTCAGCCA
>DATDOL010000154.1:0-3149 GCA_035293265.1 Ignavibacteriaceae bacterium
TCTGTTTATTTCAATTCATTGCAATGCAACAAAGAAAAAACCAGGTGATATAAATGGAATTGAAGTTTATTTGCTAAGACCTGGACGAACACAGGAAGCAATTGAAATCGCTGAAAGAGAGAACAGCGTCATTCAGTACGAGGAGAATCCGAATCGTTATGAAAAATTAACGGATGAAAATTTTATTCTTGTCAGCATGGCGCATTCATCTTATATGAAGTACTCCGAAAAATTTGCCGAACATCTTAACAAAGAATTTATTAATAATCTTAAATTAAAATCACGGGGAGTAAAACAGGCTGGGTTCTATGTTTTGGTTGGAGCTTCAATGCCAAGTGTACTTATCGAAACCGGTTTCATTACAAACAACAACGATGCTATATTCCTGAAAAGTTCCTCCGGACAGCAGAAATTAGCTGAATCTATTTTTAGTGCAATTAAGACCTACCGTGATTATTACCAAAAAGCAATGGAAGTAGAGTTGTAGATTAGTAACAGTAATTATTTAAAATGTGACAACGAGCATAATGCAGCGAATCTAATTGGTAATTATATCATCTTATCATTTGAGATATACAAAAAAAGGGAGTAAAAAATGAAAAATGTTATTGAAGGAACTGATTTTAATTTTGAACAGGAAGTTCTTAAATCTGAAACCCCGGTTTTAGTTGATTTCTGGGCGCCCTGGTGTGGTCCTTGCAGAATGATCGCACCGATTGTTGAGGAATTAGCGTTAGAATACCAGGGTAAATTAAAAGTAGTTAAACTGAATACCGATGAAAACCAGGACGTGGCGATTAAGTACGGTATCAGAAGCATTCCAACTTTAGGAATATTTAAAGATGGTCAGGTTGTTGATGCAGTCATCGGTGCTGTTCCTAAAATCCAGCTTGTTAATAAGATCAAACCATACCTATCAAGTATTAATTAAATCCCCACAGCTGCCTCTGAATAAAATCAGAGGCAGCTTTAATTTCCACCAGGTACTTGAAATAAAATTCACTTTTTATAACTATTTAAAAAAAAGAGGGTTTAAAAAACCCTCGTAAAAGTGGATTCTAAATCATCAACCGATTCTAATTCTTATCAGTACGAAGAAGAGTAACCGCTGAAAGCTGCACCTAACATCGATATAATAATTCCAAAGAATAAAATACTGAGCACTATCATAACGGCGAAAATTATTAATGTTGCCTGTGCCCAGGTTTTTTTGCTGGGATGTGCATTGCCGCCGAATGCCCAAACGAACAGCATTATTATTCCCACAAGAGGAATGTAAGTTATGATGAAAGTGATAATCCAATCGCCAATTGACATCGGAATGTAAGATGAATTTTGCTGATCCATGTAGCCTCCTGAATTATTGATGTTGAAAAAGAATCAATCTTGTAGTAATAATTAACAAGTTGATATTTTAAAATAGTAAATAATTTAATTTCTTACCTTATAGAAAATCTGATTATATTTTTTTACTTATCTGATCAAATCAGTTGAAAAATTTTTTGTACTAAAATTTCTTTCAATTTTTTGTTGATCTGCAAACTCATTTCAATGACGATAATTTCTATTCTTAGAATTGGGAATTCATTTTACAGCAAGCCGATTCGTTACCATTTTTGATAAAAAACCTTACTAAAATTACAATATTCACAATCATTCCGTTGGTATAATAGTTGGCTTTGGTGTAGCTACAGATTCACTTCTTCTCTAATAAACTATACGGTAAAAAAATAATGGAAAGAATTAAAGTTACAATTGATGGAAACGAAGCAGCTGCTTATGTGGCGTTCAACACTAATGAAGTGATAGCAATATACCCGATTACACCTTCTTCAAATATGGGTGAATGGTGTGATGCCTGGTCTGCAGTTGGTGAAAAAAATATTTGGGGAATTACACCAAGTGTAAGTGAATTGCAAAGTGAAGGTGGAGCTTCTGGTAGCATCCACGGTGCACTTCAAAGCGGAGCTCTTGCTACAACTTTTACTGCTTCTCAAGGTTTGCTTCTTATGATTCCAAATATGTATAAGATAGCAGGAGAATTAACTTCAACAGTATTTCATGTTTCTGCAAGATCTATTGCTGCGCATGCTTTATCAATCTTTGGAGATCACAGCGATGTTATGGCAACACGCCAAACCGGCTTTGCGTTAATCGCATCTAATAACCCACAGGAAGTAATGGACTTTGCATTGATAGCACAAGCAAGTACACTCGAATCGAGAATTCCGTTTATTCACTTCTTTGATGGTTTCCGAACATCTCATGAAGTAATGAAAATTGAGCAGCTAACTTTTGAAGATATGCATTCAATGATTGATGATAAACTTGTAATTGCTCACAGGAAAAGAGCTCTTAGTCCTGATAATCCTGTAATGCGTGGAACAGCACAGAACCCTGATGTTTTTTTCCAGGGAAGGGAAACTGTTAATCCCTATTACATTGCCTGTCCTGAAATTGTACAGAAGCAAATGAATAAATTTGCTAAAATCGTTGGAAGAAAATATAATCTGTTTGATTACATTGGTTCTCCTGATGCAGAGAAAGTCATAATAATGATGGGTTCCGGTGCCCAGGCTGCAGAAGAAACAGTTGAGTACATGGTTGATAAAGGTGAAAAAGTTGGATTAGTAAAAGTCAGACTATACAGACCATTCTCCATTAATCATTTTATGAATTCATTACCCAACTCGGTTAAATCTATTTCGGTTTTAGACAGAACCAAAGAACCCGGTTCACCTGGTGAACCGCTTTATCTCGATGTAGTAAATGCAATCTCAGAAAAATTTGTAGCCGGCGAATTGAAATTCAACTACCCAAAAATTTACGGTGGAAGATATGGTTTGTCTTCAAAAGAATTTACACCGGCAATGGTAAAAGCAGTCTTTGAGAATCTCTATGTCAATAAGCCAAAAAATCATTTCACAGTTGGAATAAAGGACGATGTAACAAACTCAAGCCTTGATTACGATGCTTCGTTTTCAGTTGAAGAAAAGGAAACATTCAGGGGGAAGTTTTATGGACTTGGTGCTGATGGCACTGTTGGTGCGAATAAGAACTCAATAAAGATAATCGGTGAAGGAACTGACTATAATGCACAAGGATATTTTGTTTACGATTCGAAAAAATCAGGTTCTGTAACCGTATCG
>DATDOL010000155.1:0-7467 GCA_035293265.1 Ignavibacteriaceae bacterium
AAAACTTGAAGTAAATGCTGTTAAGAATAAAATTGATAATCTTATTTCTAAACTTTTTGATCTTGTTCCAACAGGAGTCGGTGCAAGCGGTGCAATAAAAAAACTTTCAAGCAATGATCTTAAGAAAGTATTACAGAAAGGTTCAGCCTGGGCAGTCGAACATGATCTTGGAAATCCTGTTGACATTGAAATGACTGAAGAAAGCGGAACTTTACGGAATGCAGATTCAGAAGCAGTAAGTCAGCGTGCAATGGAGCGTGGTGCCGACCAGGTTGGAACTTTAGGCTCAGGTAATCATTTCCTTGAAGTGGATGTTGTTGAAGAAATTTATGATGCAAAGACTGCCGAGGTTTTTGGACTATTTCAGAACCAGGTTGTTGTTCTTATTCATACCGGGTCAAGAGGATTAGGTTACCAGGTTTGTGATGATTATTTAAAAGTTCTTCTTAATGCGAGCAGCAAGTATGGATTTAAATTACCCGACAGACAGCTTGCATGTGCACCGATTCAGTCTTCTGAAGGGAAAGATTATATTTCAGCAATGCAAGCTGCTGCAAATTTTGCATGGAATAATAGGCAAGTCATAATGTATCTAGCGAAGAAAGCATTCAAAGATACATTTAATATGTCGGAATCTGAATTAGGATTCAGGTTGGTTTACGATGTCTGCCATAACATTGCTAAAATTGAAAAACATAAAATAGGTAATGAAGAAAAAAATGTTTGTGTTCATCGTAAAGGTGCAACAAGGGCTTTTCCACCGGGCAGTGAATTAATTCCTGCAAAATATAAAAGTGTTGGTCAGCCGGTTCTGATTCCGGGTGATATGGGAAGATATTCTTACATAGCTGTCGGAACAGAAAAAGCCATGCAAGATACATTTGGAAGCAGTTGTCATGGTGCCGGAAGAAATCTCAGCAGAACAAAAGCTCTGAAGAATGCCAAAGGAAGAAATCTTGTTGAAGAGCTCAATAAAAAAGGAATAACGATCAAAGCAAGAGGATACAGAACTATCGCTGAAGAAATGCCCGGGGCTTATAAAGATGTTTCAGATGTCGTTGAAGTTATGCACAAAGAAGGAATTACAAGAAAGGTTGCAAAGATAAGACCAATCGGAGTTATAAAAGGTTAGTGAAATATTTATATAATCCTCCGTTTGTTGTAAAAAAATTATTTCGGGATTTTTACTGGCAGACTTCAAACAATAAGATCCTTCTTACATTTGATGACGGACCAAATCCCTCTTCTACCGAACTTATTCTTAAAATGCTTGATGAACTTAAGATCAAGTCTCTTTTTTTCTGTGTAGGAAGCAATAACAAACAAAATCCTTCGCTCACTAAATTAATTTTAGACGCGGGACAAACAATTGGGAATCATACTTTCAATCATAAAATTTTAACGCGAATAAAAAAGGACGAAGCGCTTGAAGAAATAAATAGTTTCAATACTTTACTCGAGTCTGGTCAAAATTATAAAACTAAATATTTCCGGCCGCCTTACGGAAAGATAAATTTAAGCACAAAAATTCTTATGCGGGAATCAGGTTTGAAATGTATTATGTGGAATCTATTAACATATGATTACCAAAACGAATTCATAAAAGTAAAATTCGTGGTTGATAAATACCTCCGGCAAAATTCAATAGTTGTATTTCACGACAGCAACAAATCAAAAGATATTATTGAAGACTCAATCAAATATATTTACGAAAAAGCTGTGAAAACTGATTATCAGTTTGGGGAACCGGAAGAATGTTTGAAATAATCTTCCTATTTTTTTTATGCGGCTATTTTATTCAATCGGTTATTTTTGTTATTGGAGCAAAGAAACGATTTCCTAAGCTGAGAGATGATGAACTGCCTTCCGTCACAGTTATTGTCGCTGCAAGAAATGAGGAGAAACATATTCTCGCCTGCCTTCAATCACTTGATAATGTTCAATATCCGAATGATAAACTTCAAATAATAATTGTTGATGATCATTCTGCTGATGCAACAGGAATTATAATTGATAATTTTATTTCAGGTAAGAATAAATTTCAAAAAATATTAATCAGTAACGACGATAGTAAATTACGCGGAAAACCAAGGGCGGTTGATCTTGCAATTAAAAAAGCAGATGGAGAAATAATTTTAACCACGGATGCAGATTGTTTAGTAAAATCAGAATGGGTGAAAACTATTGCTTCATATTACAAAAACGATGTAGGGATAGTGAATGGCTACACAACTCAAACTGCAAAAAGAATTTTCACTGGTATGCAGGCAATAGATTTTATCTATCTTCTGACGGTTGCATCAGGAACAGTTAACATTGGTAAACCAATAAGCTGTATTGGGAACAATATGTCTTTCAGAAAAAAGGTCTATGAAGAAGTAGGAGGATATGAAAATATTCCTTTCAGTGTTACCGAGGATTTCCGGCTGTTGATGGAAATTCATAAGCTGGAAAAATATAAAATCATTTTTCCGTTGGAAAAAGATGCACTCGTTACTTCCTATCCCTGTGAAAATTTTTCTGAGCTGTTTCATCAAAAAAAGCGCTGGGCTGTTGGTGGTTTGGATGTACCATTCAGAGGATATTTTATAATGTTCTGGGGATTTTTTACAAATCTGTTTATGCTCCTGACACCATTATTTTTTTCTCCTGCCTGGCTGTATTTATTTTTCTTTAAGCTGGCAATTGATTTTTTCGTTTTATACCCTGTTCATTCAAAACTCGGAATACAAAAGAACCTCAAATATTTTATTGCGTATCAAACTTATTTCTTGGTATATGTCGTATTACTGCCATTCATCGTTCTCCTAAGCAGAAAAGTGTCCTGGAAGGGAAGAAGTTATTAATCGTCATTCGACACTTAAAATAGTAAACCAAAATCATTTTTAATTATGTTGGTAATATAAAATTTGGTTGTTGAAAATTGTTTGTATTTTGATGATTAAGATTAGAAAATTATTTTTATTAAAAGTTTATGCTCTTACTTTGTAACTATTATCTAACGTACCGGTGCAATGCTTATTGCGAGTTCTGTCATTTCGGTATTCATGACGATTTTAAAGATACTCCATATGTAAAGCTTGAAGATTTTAAATCAAATGTTCAGCAGGTCGCAGAACTTGGAGTAAAATTTATAGATCTCACCGGCGGCGAACCTTTGCTGCATAAAGAAATTCATTTGATGGCAGAATTTGCAAAAGAAATGAAAATGCAGACAAGCATAACAACAAATACTTTACTCTATCCGAAATTTGCTGATAGGTTAGCCGGAAAAATTAATCTTCTTCACTTCTCATTGGATTCACCTGATGAACAAGAGCATAACAGGATAAGGAAAGTTGATTGCTTTAAATCTATTTTCAAAAGTATTGATATCGCAAAATCGCATGGGGAATTTCCTGATATTCTGTTTACAGTAACGAATGAAACTTATAAAAAGCTGCCGCGAATGCACGAATTAGCTGAAAAGCATGATCTGGTTCTGCTTGTAAATCCTGTCTTCTCTTATTTTGGCAATCCCGGATTGTCTGCCGAAGCTGTTGATTATATTGATGAATATTGTGATGGTAAAATAAATATTTATCTGAACAAAGGATTTATGAAGCTTCGGAGGGATGGCGGTAACGATATAAATGATCCAAGCTGTAAAGCAGTATCGAGAGTGATTGTTATATCACCTTACAATGAAATCATTCTTCCTTGCTATCATTTTGCAAATGACAAAATACAAATAGATAAACCATTGAGTGAAATCAGGAAATCGGAAAAGATAAAATATTTTATCGAAAATGAGGGGCGATTTGACTTTTGCAGCGGCTGCACTGTCAATTGTTACTTTGAACCCTCGTTTGCTTTTCCAACTAACTTATATGCTATTGCAAGCTTAACCTCGAAGTTCAAGTATGGATACAACAAGCTTGTTAAGCAAAAACTCTTCAAAAAAAATAAACGGAAAGCAAAGACTAATTGAAACGCTTCTTCCTGATTCTTAATTTCATTTTTATTTTCACAAAAATATCAAACTCTCAAACAGAAACTGCCTGGTTTCCTGACGAACTAAATATTCAGCCATTTACTTCAAGCCTTTTAGAACCGAGAGCCGGGTTTCAATATTTATTTGGCATTGAAAAAGTGCAGATAAACATCGGTACTTCGCACGATGTAATTCATTTCATATCGGACGGAAGAGTAATTTCACTTGGTGCAGATTTTTTTACTTACACACGTGCAAGAAATGAAGATAATTTTAGATTCCCGGTTGAGACAATAGATTATTTATTTGGTGTTAATGCTGGCTATAAATTTCTGCAGGATAAATCAGAATGGGGTGTTCGCTTACGACTAAGTCATATAAGTGCACATCTTGTTGATGGCTTGTTCAATTCCGACACAAACGAATGGTTGGATGGAAGGAAACCATTTGTTTATAGCAGAGAATTTATTGAGATGCTTGGATATTACAACTTAAGCGGATTGCGTATTTACGCAGGAGTAAATTATAATCTTCATATCATTCCCGGCACGATTAAAAAAGGTGTCCTTCAGTTGGGCTTTGATTATTATGCTGTTCAGTTAAGTACAGGTTCGTGTACACCCTTTATTGCATATGATTTTAAATTATCCGCTATTGAAGAATACACTGGGAACAATACTATATCAGCAGGAATAAAATTCGGTAATCCATACTCACGCGGATTTAGTATCTTTACAAGTTATTATTCAGGTAAAAGCAATCACGGAGAATTTTTCGATCTATCTGAAAATTATTTTACAATCGGAATTAATTTAGATATATAAATATGCCTGATATTTACGGCGAAAGTTATCATTCAACCACTTCAGCAGATCAAGAGAAAGCTCCGCGGAACAGGTTTCTTCTTCACATCGGGTTGTTCATTGTCACTTTTATCACAACAACGTTGGCAGGTATGCAATGGGTAAGTGCTACAGCAGGACCATACGAAATCGAAGATGTAGTAATCGGCCTGCCTTATTCTGTCTTAATTATGCTGATGATATCTTTCCACGAATTCGGACATTACTTTGCAGCGATGTATCACAAGGTAAGAGCAACCTTGCCATTTTATATTCCATTTCCACCGCTCCCATATTTTATAAATTTTGGAACAATGGGAGCTGTTATCAGAACAAGGTCGAGGATAAATTCCCGGAAGGCAATGTTTGATATTGGAGTTGCCGGCCCGATTGCCGGATTTATTTTTTCCGTTGGAATTCTGATTTACGGATTTCTTAATGTTCCTGGTCAGGAATATATTTTAAATATTCATCCTGATTATTTTAGTCCTGATTATGGAAAGGAATCACTCGCATTAGTATTTGGGGATTCAATTTTATTTTCATTTCTAAAATATCTTTTTATACAGCCAGCACAGTTCTTTCCGCCAATGAGTGAAATTTATCACTATCCGTTTTTATGTGTCGGATGGTTCGGATTATTTATTACTGCAATGAATATGATTCCTGTCGGGCAGCTTGACGGCGGACATATTTCTTATTCCATGTTCGGTGATGAAAAACATTACAAGATTTCAGGGATAGCATTTATAATTATGTTCGTATTCGGTTTGGTTGGATTGATTGATACAACGCTTGAACTTAATTATGGCGTTGGCTGGTCAGGCTGGTTGTTCTGGGCTTTGATATCGTACTTCGTGATCAAGCTGAAACACCCTCCGGTGCTCGATACAACAGAGCTTGATAACAGGCGAATGATGATTGGCTATATCAGCTTTTTAATTTTTTTAATTTCCTTTTCTCTAACACCAATAATGCTGTCTTTACCGAATTAAATTTGATCTATGTCCTTATTTTTACCTTGTGAACAACTTGATATAAAATCATATTTTGTTATGCGAAAATACAGTTTAATATTCATTCCGCTCTTGTTATGGGGATGCGAAAAAACCTACGATAGTGTAATCGATGTTACTCAAAACGAATACCAGGTGACTTCAGTTGCCGGAATAAAAGATACTGTTGATCTCAAAGTTCCCGGTGATTCACTTATGAATGTGAGATTAATCTTTTCATCGGGAAGCCGGTTCAACGTTGCATATTTCGATGTTTATGCTTTTGATAATTCCAAACTGAATCCTTCTGCTGTCGAATTATTTCCAATTACAGATATCATTTATCAGAACGAATTTATATTGAAGAAGGAGAATCCAATCGGAAATTACAGAGTGAATTTCTTTGTTACCGGCTTTGATGGAAAAACAAACCAGGTTGCCGTTAAATCTTTTTATTTTAATAATGGGCAGGATAATGTTCCACCAATAATTTCAAATTTAACCGCACCCGATACTGCAACAATAGGGACTGATACAACTTTTATTCATATAACTTTAGCTGTGGTGGATTCCAATGGTTTGAGTGATGTTGTATTTGTTTGGTTCGATTCATTCCTGCCAAATGGAAATCCATCTTCCCAAAATCCAATTAGTATGTTTGATGATGGTACAAACGGCGACGTCACAGCAGGTGACGGAATTTACTCCAGGATTGTCATTTTACCTCCGGTTGGGGTTACATTAGGAACATATAGATGGGAGTTCAGAGCAAGAGACAGAAGTGGGTTTCTTAGTAATCAAATCATTCATTTTCTGGAAGTCATTTGATGTTGAAGCTAATTCCTACTCTTTCTCTCCTATTAATATTTTCTATAAATTCTTTTTCTCAATTCACACCGGGGTTCTACAGTCTTTCTGGTGATGAAAATTATTTTTCCAAAATTTCAGATTCTAATCCCACGAGTAATTCAATAGGCGATATAATTGCTTTTGGTGACACTGTCTGGCTCGGTACAAGCAGAGGTGTGAGCGTTTCCTTTGACAGGGGAGAAAACTGGACAAATTTTTATGGAACTTCACCTTTTGGAAATGATAATGTTTCCGCAATCGGATATAACAACGGTACACTTTGGGTTGCAACTGCCACCACTGCAGAAGCACCCGGCGGAGGAACTGTTCCGAAAGGAACCGGTTTAAAATTTACAACTGATAATGGGGTTACCTGGACTGCTGTTCCCCAGCCGGTTGACCATCCAGATTCTTCAACCGTGAGATATGGCATTAATATTTTGCAAGCTCTTCCTATCACAGTCGCTGAACAGAATATCACTTACGATATTGCTTTCACTCCCGGTACTGTCTGGATTACTTCATTTGCTGGCGGAACTCGTAAATCCACCGATATGGGGCAGAGGTGGCATCGCGTGGTTCTTCCACCCGACGATCTGAATTCAATTCATCCTGATGATTCACTTGATTTTTGCATTACACCAGTTGGAGGAAGTTTCTGCAGTGAAGGGAATTTAAATCACCGCGCATTTTCAGTAATTGCTATTGATGATACAACTCTTTTAGTAGGAACTGCTGACGGAATTAATAAATCAACTGACAACGGAATAAGCTGGCTTAAGTTCAATCATCAAAATCAAACTGAACC
>DATDOL010000156.1:0-2121 GCA_035293265.1 Ignavibacteriaceae bacterium
CAAACTGTTCTTGCGAATGAACAGGTACAATCGGATGGGACATGTGAAAGATGCGGAACACCTGTTATTCAGAAAAATCTTACGCAATGGTTTTTTAAAATAACTGATTATGCTGAAGAACTTTTAGAGGGATTGGATAAAATAAACTGGCCGGAAAAAACAAAACTGATGCAGAGAAACTGGATCGGGAAAAGTGAAGGCGCAGAAGTAATCTTTAAAATTGATGGAAGCAATGAGGAAATAAAAATTTTTACAACAAGACCCGACACTCTCTTTGGTGCGACTTACATGGTTATCTCACCGGAACATCCTTTAGTTGATTCGATCACAACCAGTAAATTTAAACTAAGCGTTGAGCAATATAGAGACTCTATAAAATCAATGTCGGAAATTGACAGAACTTCTACTGTAAAAGAAAAAACAGGCGTTAACACGGGAGCTTATGCAATCAATCCAGTTAACAATAAAAAAATTCCGATCTGGATTGCAGATTATGTTTTAATGACTTATGGAACCGGTGCCATTATGGCTGTGCCGGGACAGGATGAACGCGACTGGGAGTTTGCTGAAAAGTTTAATTTGCCGATAATCAGAACTGTGCAGCAACCGGAAAATTTTGACGGGAAAGCATTTCTTGGAGACGGACCGGCAATAAACAGTGATTTTCTTAACGGTCTTAATGTTAACGATGCAAAACAAAAAATAATAAATTGGCTTGAAGATAAAAGAATAGGAAAAAGAAAGATAAACTACCGTCTTCGAGATTGGTTGATCTCCAGGCAACGTTATTGGGGAACACCTATACCAATTATTCATTGTCCGAAATGTGGAGAAGTCCCTGTTGAAGAAAAAGATTTGCCAGTTGAACTTCCTTATGATGTTGAATTCAGACCATCTGGAGAATCTCCACTTCAATCGAATAAAGATTTTATAAATGTTAAATGTCCAAAGTGCGGCGCCGATGCAAAAAGGGACGCTGATACGATGGACACTTTTGTCGATTCAGCCTGGTATTATTTCAGGTATCTTAATCCAGAAATTAATGATACAATTTTTGATAAAAAGCTTGCTGATAGGTGGATACCTGTCGATATGTATGTCGGCGGTGCAGAACATGCGGTAATGCACCTGCTTTATGCAAGGTTCATTCATAAGTTTTTAAGAGATATCGGGCAAACAAACAGCGATGAACCGTTTACAAATCTTATTCACCAGGGAACCATTACGAATCAGGGCACTAAAATGTCCAAATCAAAAAATAACGTTGTAAACCCGGATGATTTCACAGACAAATATGGCTCGGACGTTTTCCGTCTTTATCTGATGTTTATGGGTCCTTATGATCTTGGCGGAGATTGGAGCGATAAGGGAATAGCCGGAACAGACAGATTTGTGCAAAGGACTTACGAGCTCTTCAATAAATTTAATGATGCCTCAAAAGGAACCAATACTAAAAGTAAGTATGATCTCAATTCATTAAATGAGAACGAAAAGAAACTTTACAGAAAAGTTAATCAGACAATAAAAAAGTTTGGAGAGGAGATCGAAAACTTTCGCTTCAATACAGCAATAGCTTCATTAATGGAATTGCTGAATGAAAATAAAAGCCTTGATGAATGCTCGAATGAAATCAGGGTTTATATTCTGGAAAGATTTGCGGTTTTACTTTCTGCAGTAGCGCCTCATCTTGCAGAAGAATGCTGGCAACTATTAGGTAAAGATAAGTCGGTCTTTGAAAATCCTGTTTGGTATGAAGAAGATGTTGCAGCTTTGATAGAAGATAAAGTGAATATTGCTGTACAAATAAACGGGAAGTTAAGGTCAACAATTAAATTGCCCGTTGATGCCGATCAACAAACTGTAAAATCTGCAGTCTTCAGCGACGAAAAAGTTTTGAAATATATAAACGGAAACAAAGTAGTAAAAGAAATTTTTGTTAAGAATAAAATTTATAATGTTGTTGTATCAAACTAACTAATAGAACACGGATAACACTGATTAAACGGATTTACGCTGATAGTATCCGTGAAAATCAGTCTTATCAGTGTCATCTGTGTTCTATCTTTACGAAAGATAAGATTTAATGCTCGATATAAAATTCATAAGAGAAAATCCTGAACT
>DATDOL010000157.1:0-10739 GCA_035293265.1 Ignavibacteriaceae bacterium
GGGTTTTAACGGCGGAATCGGTTTTCATGCTTTGGAAGGGAAATCGTATTACAAATATCTCGGTAAGAAAAATGTTTCTCACGGCTGCGTAAGAATGTCGCGTGAAGATGCTGAAATGCTTTACTCACTTTTAGAAAAAGGGACACCAATTCTTGTTCATAAAGGTAATGCTGCAATTAAAATTGCTTTTACTGAGGAAAATATTAATTACGATCATCTATCTTATAAAGAGCTTCGAAGAAGTTTACCGGAAAGATATTCAGTTTTGTACAACGGAGAATACTTTCTGAAGCAGAATCAAAAATTATTACTTGATGAAAAAAATGTTCCTGCATCAGGGTTACCGGTTGGTGATGCAAATCTTATTCCGCCAAAACAATCCGTGATCTCTCCATACTTGTGGATCTCGCCAGAGACACCTGAGTTTGTAAAAATTAATTCATTGCTTGACGGCAACATTCCCGGATTCCTAACCTTGAATTTGACACTCGATACAAAGACTTCCCACCAGAAAATATAAAGCAATTTAATTTCCGCTTGCAATAATCCTGGTTATTTCGTTTATTGGTGTTAAGTTATTATTCTCAATAGGGTAAGAGATGAAAAATAAAATACAACTCCCTTTTCTAGTCTTATTCCTTGCAATTCTTGCTGATATTGCCTTCCCTCAGTTTATGCATTGGCGTAAACTAAATGTGCCATCAGTAGATCATATTGTAGTTTCATCTTCTGAAAATTTGTACGCTTCTTCTTGGGATGACCGCACATTATACAAATCAACTGATGATGGAAATAATTGGACTACCATGATCTCAAATTTAGAGATTGAAACAATTGAAGCAGTTGGGATTGATACATTGATCTTCAGCACTTTGGATCGTAAACTATATTTTTCACTTGATGGCGGAATTACTTATAATCTTAATAATACTTTTAATAGCAGGATATACACTATCAGATATATCAATTATGTTGACAGTTCTTTGATATTACTCGGAACCGTAAATGGATTCGTTCATATCTCCAGAGATTTTGGTAATTCCTGGATTGCCCAACAGGTTTCCACAGGATATGTTTATTCTATCAGAATTATTCAGAATCGAATATATACAGCGACTAATAAAGGATTATTTTTTTCAGACAATTCTGGGCAAACCTGGCAAAATATGATTGTCGTTGAACCTGATGAACCAGTTTTTGATATAGAAATAGATTCGATGAATAATCTTTATGTAAGCGCTGATTATGATGTATATAAATCAACCGATTCCGGAACTACTTGGACAATGAGTCTGAATCATTTAGCATTTGTAATTAAATATTCTCCAGAGGGTGAAATTTTTGCGGGAGCATATCGAACTATTAATCAAGGCTTAACCTGGGAAAGAGTAATTCCTATTGATATTAATGACATTAGTATTAAGGATTCAGTGACATTTATGGTAAGTTTTGATGGTGGATTATATAGGGAAGAACTAAATCCTTATCTTGGCTACAAGTATTTTCCTCTAGCAATAGGCAATATCTGGCAGTATACAAAAGATGATTTATATTCCTGGTCTCTTGGTGGCATAAGTCACTACACACTTAAGTTAATAAAAGTATTATCAGATACAATTATTTCAAATAAACAATTCTATAAAGTAGATAACGCTGGGAGTATTCAATTCTTTCGATATGGTACTGATAATATATTATATCAATGGCTAAATTCCTCAGAATATATTTATATGAATTTTAATTTGATTTGGGGTGAGACATTCCAGTTTTATGGAATGACGGCTAATGTATCTGAAGGTTTTGTACAAAATTTTGGTAATGAAAGATTTTTTAAAGGTTTTGCTTATACTCAGTTTATTCAGGATAGAACAAACATTAGATTTATTGATTCTATCGGTCTTTACTATAATTATTTTTTTGAAAATGGACCTTTGAACTCAAGAACCGATCGTTTTTTATCTCTCATTGACTGTTTAGTTTTTATTGATGATTCCCTTTTTTATTATTCGAATTACTATCAACCGCAGATACTATTCACCCCTGTAACTACCATTGATACTCTTGTTCTAAATTTAGATTTTAATGTTAATCATACATATTCAATATTTTCAAGTACTGGCTCATCACGTAATTTTATTAAAGATGTATGGATCGAATACTTCTATGCAAAACAGGATTCAGCAACACTTAAGGATAGCGTTACAGTACAAATATCAGAAAACTCTACACTTTGTAATGCAACAATCATTTTTGATTCATTAAAATTCGCTGAAGGTTTTAAGTTTTATTATGCTATTTATGCAAGAGATAAAGCATTGATTCCGCAGATATCAAGATCTCCTGAAACCGATTATTATGAATTGATTTATGTTCCTGATCCAGTTGGTGTCAGTGAGGAAAAGGAAAAACTATTTTCATTTAATTTATCGCAAAACTACCCCAACCCGTTCAATCCTGTAACAAAAATAAAATACTCAATTCCTTCAGTAGGAACTTCATTAATGAAGTTCGTACAATTAAAAGTTTACGATATTCTTGGAAACGAAGTTGCAACTCTCGTTAACGAAGCAAAACCGCCGGGGGTTTATGAAGTCGAGTTTAACGCAACAGCTTTCCCAAGTGGAATATATTTTTACAGATTAATTGCAGGCTCTTTTGTTGAAACAAAGAAGATGATCCT
This sequence comes from Ignavibacteriaceae bacterium, assembly GCA_035293265.1. Lineage (GTDB taxonomy): Bacteria > Bacteroidota > Ignavibacteria > Ignavibacteriales > Ignavibacteriaceae > DATDOL01. Next base: position 2,681 of record DATDOL010000157.1, read on the forward strand.
CTTACGCTAAGGCTTCAGAGGACAGGTTCTACTAAAATAAATCTGCAGCAATCTCTGCACCTTCTTTGCGTCCTCTGCGAGAAACAGCTTTCACATTGAGTTCGCAGAGCATCCTCTAAGTCCACAGAGAAAATTCTCTTTATTAATTCTTCTTTCTAAAAATAAAAAAAGCCAGCTACACAGGATCCTGCTTACCGCTGCTTCCTTCCGGACCTGACGGAGTTGGGCATTCACCTGTTAGCCGGCAACTTTATAAAAATGGACACAAAGATTTAAATTATCCGGGAGGAATACAAATCAGCTTCGCTTTGTTTGAATCTTCCGACTTTTCAATTGTTTCTTAATCTCTCTCAAAGTATTCCTCTCCCAAAAAACTCCGTCTTCAAATCCCTGTATCCTTTTATCTTTTTCAGCAAACTGTAGTCGCTTCAAGGCATAACAGCAATATAATTCATCAATCTCAACTGATACAAAATTTCTTCCTAACTTTTTGCCAACAACAGCAGTTGTTCCTGAACCTGAGAACGGATCAAAAACAACATCTCCCTCATTAGAACTAGATAAAATGATTTTGGCTAATAACTTTTCTGGTTTTTGTGTAGGGTGATCGGTGTTCTCGGACATAGACCAAAATGGAACGGAAATGTCCGTCCATATATTTGATGCAGAAGTATCGCGGAAACCTTTCTTTCCATCTATTACCCAATCTTTTGGTTTACCATTTCCATCTTTGTACGGAGCAAGAATTTGTCGTCTAAGTTTAACTGCATCCGGATTAAACTTGTATGAATTTGATTTTGTGAAAAACCAGATATCCTCGCTGCAATTCTTCCAGTTATTTTTTGAACCTCTGCCCTTTTCCCGTTCCCAGGTTATCCTGTTTCTTAGTTTCAGATATTTTGAACCTACTTCAACAATTGCCTGGGAAGATTTCCAGTCGCCGCAAATATAAACCGACGCAGTCTTCTTCAAAAGTTTTAACATTTTACTGAACCATGATTCAAACCATTTCGTGTATGCAGGAAGATCCATTTCTTTAAAGGATGAAGAATTAAATTTCTTAGACAGGTTATATGGCGGATCGATAAAAAGCAGATCAATAAAATTCTCTGGGAGATAATCTATTACAGAAAAAATATCCTGGTTGATTATTTTATTCCTAACTACATTCGACGAAACCGGAGATTTGAGCTTTATTAATTTATTTCTGTATGATGTAATTTCAAATTTGTTCAAAGTAAGAGTCCTGTTAAATGGAGCCCTTTTCTTTTTTAAATGGTTGATCATTTTGATAGGAGCGAATGAAATTTTTACAATTGAAGTTTTGTATACTTTTCACGTATCTGGTTTAGCTCAGCAATAACAGTTTGCATATATTCATTAAGCTCTGTGTTCCTGGAAACAGTGTTATCAAAAATCTTTTTGTCTTCAGCGGATTTTTCAAGGTCTTCGCAGAAACCTGAGATTCCCTCAATACCTAAAGTCAAAATGCTGCCCTTGAGCTTGTGAGTGTAAAACCTGAGCTTCTGAAAATCCCGGTTATTAATTGCAGTGGTTATTTCTTCAAGAATTATCGGCAGGTCTCTTAAATATATGTTGAGCAGATCGACAAAAAAATCTAGGTCATTCTTACTGTTCAGATCATTCAGGAATGCTATTTTTTTTTCATCTACATAAATTCCGTCATAGGAATGTTCTTTAAGCTCGCTGAATGTAGTCTCTTTTTCCTTTTCAATCCTGATACTCCATGATTTTAACTTCCTGCTCAGCACTTCTATCCTGATCGGTTTGGTTATATAATCATCCATACCTGCGTCAAGACACATTTGTTCATCACTTTGAACTGTATTAGCCGTCATTGCAATAATCCGGGGCGATTGCCTTGCTGAGAATTCTTCTTTAATCAGTTTTGTTGCTTCAAGACCATCCATCTCCGGCATCAATATATCCATCAGCACAATATCATAGTTCGTTGAACGAACTGCTTCAATTGCTTCAATGCCATTCAGAGCGACAGCAGCTGTGTAACCAACTTTTTCAATCATTCGGAGTGCAACTTTCTGATTGATAATATTATCTTCAACCAAAAGAATCTTAATAGATTTTTTGTCCGGCTCAGAAGCTTTTTCTTCAATTTCAGAAAAATACACTTGAGGTTCGTGCGGACTGGTTTGCCTTAAAGCTTCTTCAAACGCTTTGTGCATAGCATTGCGTTTTACAGGTTTAGAAACAACCGTAATTTTGTTGTAACCCGGTTTTAAAAAATCTTCCTTGCTTCTTCCTAAAGGCGAAAGAATTATAATAGGAGGTTGTTTTTCAACAGGTAAAGTTTTTAAGTAATTAAATAAAGCACCTGAAATATTATTTACAGAAGTAAGATCGGCCAGAATTACATCTACCTGGTTTTTGCTTTTTAGGTGATCAAGAGCAGCTAATTCCGAATTGAGACCAAGAGCATTCATTCCCCAATGAACAAGCTGTTCACAAAGAATCTGCCTATGAGTTTCATTTTTTTCGATTATCAGGATTTGCTTACCGCTGAATATAGGATGGGTTTCATACTGATAAAATTTAGGATCTGATGAAATTGAAACTGTTTGAATTGTAAAATAAAATGAAGTTCCCTTATCCGCTTGGCTCTCAGCCCACATCGTACCTTTCATCAATTCTGCAAGCCTCTTGCTTATCACAAGCCCTAGTCCAGTTCCTCCATAGCTTCTTGAAGTGGATGAATCAACCTGGCTGAAGGGTTTAAAAAGTTTATTCATTTTCTGAGGTGGAATGCCAATGCCTGTATCTTTAATGCAAAATTGAATTTCATATTCCCTGTTAGCAAGTTTTGTTGATGAAACCGATATAGTTATCTCACCTTCATTTGTGAACTTAACGGCATTACCAACAAGGTTTGTTAAAATTTGTCTTAGTCTTGTAACATCACCATGAATTGCAAGTGGAGTATTATTATCCACAGTGTAAATTATCTCCAGATTTTTTTCATTTGCTTTGGAAGCCAGCAGATCGATTGAATCCTCAATGCATTCGCGAAGATCGAATGGCTGATTTTCAAGCTCCAGTTTTTCAGATTCAATTTTAGCAAAATCGAGTATATCATTTATGATAACGAGAAGCTGTTCACCGCTCATCCTTATCGTACGCGCATATTCCTTTTGCATTTCATCAAGTTTTGTTTCAAGCAATAATCCCGTCATACCAATGACACCATTCATTGGAGTTCTTATTTCGTGGCTGATAAGAGCGAGGAATTCACTTTTGGCAATCGCTGCTTTGCCGGCTTCTTTAAGTGCTTTGTCAAGCTCTTCATTTTTCCTGATAAGAGCATTTTTAAAAAGATTTCGTTTTATCACTGCACCAAGTGTCGATGCCATTGTAATTAATATTGATTCCTCATCTTCTGTCCAGATTCTGTCGGTTTGCGTTTCATCAAATCCGATAAATCCCCAGTAAGTTCCATCGATGAATATTGGAACTAATAAAATTGACCTGATGTTTTTATCAATAAATGCTTCCTTTTGTTCAGGAGGAAGTTTGTTGATTATATATTTTAAAGATTTTCCTTTTGAAAAGTTTTCATAAAAATTTAAACTGGCAAAACGGGAGTAAGAGATTTTTTGGAAATCAGCATTTTTAATCTGAGCTTCCGTTCCTTCCGAAGCCCATTCATAAACCAGTCCAAAATACATTTCTTCGGTACCACGGTAAACCTGGTGCTGATAAATATAAACTCTGTTTACTTTTACTGTAGTACCAAGAATTTTTAAAGCTTCATTAAAATCATCATCAGATTCTGATGAAGAAATTAATGCTTTTGTTGCCTCAGCAATTCCCTGGAGCAACCTGTCTTGTTTTTGAATTAATTCCTGATTAAATCTGCGCCCTGTTATATCGCGAAAGATGCTAAGGAGATATTTCTTTTCGTTGTGAATTTTTATGAATGAGTTGGTAACCTCAACATTAATTTCCTGTCCATTCCATAAATCCATGGTAGATTCCAAACGAGGATTGACAGCTTCATTTTTAAAGTCGTGAAGATAATCAATTACAACTTTACGCGATAATTCGGGTTTGTATGTTGAAGACAAAAGATGTCCTTCAATTTCCTGTTTCTTTTTTTGAACCAGTTTTGCAAAAGCTTCATTGCACATAAACACAATCCCGTTTTCATCCGTCAACCTCATGCCATCTTGTGAATTATCCCAAAGAGTTCTGAACGTTCTTTCAGATGAGAGTAAAATTTCTTCAGCTTTAAGTCTTTTCCTGATATCGCGAATGGAACCCTGTCCTAGTTTTTTTCCTTTAAATTGAACCACTCTTCCGGTAATCTCAACGGGAATCTTCTTACCATTCTTGTTTAATAAATCAGCGTTGAGTACAATAACTTCTTTCTCACGAAGCTGATCAGACATAGATCTGAAATAATCAGATAGTTTGCCATCTGGAATAAATTCACCAAAAGATTTTCCAATAAGTTCATCCGGTTTGTAATCAAGTAATTCCTCCACAGATGGACTGATGTAATGTATTTTTCCTGTTGTTGAAATTCTAAAGAGAACATCGAGTGAGGATTCAGTCAGCAAAATCAGGCTGGTGTTCGTGTCGGCAAGTTCGGTTAAAGAATTCCAGAGTTCGTTCAATAATTGGTGGTGTTCTTCCGGTATGATGTTATTTTCAACTAATGAATTGAACTGGCTCTTCACGTCATTAATACTTCCCGGTTCTGAAGAGATTTTACTATTTATTTTATTTTCGTCAAGATCCATTTTCTGATCAGTATAAGAATGTTATTACTAATTAAATGCAATTTAATATTTTTATACGAAAGATGTATGAATTTCTCTTCCAAATTAAGTTCTTTATAATAATTAAATATTTAATTTTCAATCTGAAAACATAGTTGATGCCAGGGTTAATTCTTGCTTACCTGAAATCAAATATCTAAGTTTGATGACGAACTTTATTTCACATTTCAGGAAATCAAAATGAGCAGGAAAATTGTAGCATTGCCCGGCGATGGAATAGGAAAAACAGTCCTCCCGGAGGCAATCAGGGTTTTGAATGCAGCCGGATTTAAGGCCGATTACATTTATGGAGATATCGGCTGGGAATTTTGGTGTAAAGAAGGAAATGCGTTACCGGAAAGAACGATAAAACTTCTCGAAGAATATAAAATCGGTTTGTTCGGAGCGATTACATCCAAGCCAAATGATGCAGCTTTAAAAGAACTCGATCCAAAACTTGCCGGAAAAGGATTTGTTTACTTCAGTCCGATTGTCGGCTTACGCCAGCATTTTAATCTCGACATTTGCATTCGTCCCTGTCAATCATTTAAAGGAAATCCGCTCAACTTTATTCGCCGAGATGGAAAAAATGGTTTCGAAGAACCATTAGTTGATGCAGTTATATTCAGGCAAAACACTGAAGGATTATATGCCGGTGTCGAGTGGACTAATCCGCCAAAAATTGTTCGTGATGCGCTCGAGACACATCCCAAAATGAAAGCCTTTAAACACGTTCCAAGCGAAGAGATGGCAATCTCAACAAGAATTGTTTCTAAAAATGGATGTACAAGAATTATTAAAGCAGCTTTTGATTATGCAAAGAAATTCAGATATAAAAATGTTACGGTCTGTGAGAAACCAAATGTACTAAGGGAAACCTCCGGTATGATGTATAAAATAGCCCGTGATATTTCAAAACAATACCCCGGAATTGAATTGTGGGATACAAATATCGATGCACAAATGATGTGGCTTACTAAAAATCCTGAAGCATACGGAGTTTTAGTTGCGGAAAATATGTTCGGCGATATTATCAGTGATGGTTTTGCAGGCTTAGTTGGCGGACTTGGTTTCGCATGCAGTGCAAACATAGGCGATGGAGCTGCTGTTTTCGAACCAACTCATGGAAGTGCTCCAAAATACCAGGAACTGAGCCCTTCGATAGTTAATCCAATCGCAATGATTCTTAGTGCGTGTATGATGCTGGATCATATTGGTGAAACTGAGAAAGCTGGGCGAATTAAATCAGCTATTGCGAAAGTAATTGAAACAGGTAAAGTAAAAACTTATGATATGATGAAACTCCGCGGTGGTCCTGAAGTATTTAAACACGGTGCCTGCACAACTCAGCAGATGACAGATGAAATAATAAAAAATCTTTAGGTAAATGGAATGAAAAATAAAGTATTAAAAATCTGGCCTGAAATAAATTGGATCGAAAATAAAGAACTGAGAGAAAAAGTTTTAAACTGCTGGGTTTATGCAATTGAGAATTCTGTGTTCTCTCCGGAAGACCTGGAAGTAATACCTTTCTCGTTATTAATAAAAGATTGTAAAATCACTTTTATGAATCATAAACGTACTGCAGTTCAGCTTTCAGTTGATATTGCAAAACGAATGAAAGCAAATTTTGGAAGTGAAATTAAGATCGATATGGACATAATGATTGCAGGAGCGATTCTTATTGATATTGGAAAGCTGATCGAATACGATAAAGTAGATGGAAAATTAATTACAAGCAAAGCAGGACATTTACTTCGTCATCCGTTCAGCGGAGTTGCAATCGCTGATAGATTTGGATTACCTTATGAAGTTCAGCATATCATTGCCTATCATGCAAAGGAAGGTGATTTTGCTAAACGAAGTGTTGAAGCAATTATAGTTCATCACGCTGATTTTGTTTCTTTCGATTCGTTCAAAGCGTGATACGTGAAATGTCAAACGTCAGAAGTCAAATGTTTCCAATTTTGAATTACTAACAATTTCAAAGTTCATCTGAACATAAATGTTAAACTTAAATCATAAAAAACTCGATGTTTGGCAATTATCAATAAGATTTGTTTCAAAGATTTATAAAATCACTTCAAAGTATCCGAAAGAAGAATTATTTGGATTAATCAGCCAAACAAGAAGAGCTTCAGTTTCAATTTCTGCTAATATTGCTGAAGGTGCTGCAAGAAAGAATTTACTTGAAAGAAAACGATTTTTTGAAATTTCAAGAGCTTCTTTAGTGGAAGTCGATACACATATTGAGATTGCCAGAAATTTAAATTATATAGATGAAAAAATTCTTTCAGAACTAGATAAAGAATTAAATGAGCTATTTGCAAAACTTTCAAACTTTATTGAAAAAGCTAAATGAAATTTCTCATTTGACATTTCACATTTGACAATTGACAATGCATTGGAAGAGGAGCAAGAAATGAACCAGACTCTCGTAGAAAAAATCGCACAAAAAAACGCCGTTGGTTTGGATAAAAACCACGAAGTTCACGCCGGTGATTACATTATGATTCAGCCTGCTTATGTGATGACACACGACAATACTGGTGCAGTCATTCCCAAATTCAAATCGATCGGGGCAAAAAAACTATTTAATCCAAGACAAGTTGTTCACACCCTAGACCATGATATTCAAAACAAAACTGAAAAAAATTTAGAGAAGTATAAAAAGATCGAAGAGTTCTCCAGACAAATGGGAGCTGACTTTTATCCAGCTGGAAGAGGAATTGGTCACCAGATTATGTGTGAAGAAGGTTATGCCTGGCCCGGAACAATGGCTGTTGCATCTGACAGTCATTCAAATATGTACGGCGGATTAGGTTGTCTTGGAACTCCGATTGTCCGAACAGATGCTGCTGCAATCTGGGCAACAGGAAAAACCTGGTGGAAAGTTCCTCCGATTGCAAAAGTAGAATTGATCGGTAAACTCACAAAAGGAGTAACAGGTAAGGATGTAATCATCGCGTTGTGTGGTCACTTCAATAAAGATGAAGTTTTAAATCACGCAATTGAATTTGTCGGTGAAGGTGTTAAAAATCTTTCACTCGAAGAAAGATTGACCATTGCAAATATGACTACCGAATGGGGAGCTCTTGTTGGATTATTTCCAATTGATGAAAAAACTATTGAATGGTTAAGAGAAAGAGATCTTTACATTCAGAAAAGAGGACTTGAAGGAGTTTTTTCAGATGCTGACGGAAGTGGCAAACATCCGAGAATTAATGAGAAAAGAATTTCAGAATTAGAAAAAAATATTGTCG
>DATDOL010000158.1:0-11354 GCA_035293265.1 Ignavibacteriaceae bacterium
GCTCGTTCCTCTAAAAGAATTAAAAACAATCCGGCAAAAGTTAAAAACTGAAAATAAAAAAGTTGTCTTCACAAACGGTGTGTTTGATTTGATTCATTCCGGTCATGTCGATTATCTTGTAAAAGCAAAAGCCCTTGGTGATATTTTAATTGTCGGAATGAACTCAGATGCGTCAGTGAGAAAAATTAAAGGGGACAAGCGACCAATTTTAAAACAGGATGAAAGGTCGTATATACTGGCTAACCTGAAACCGGTTGACTACGTAATTTTATTCGATGAGGACACTCCCGAAAATCTTATTAAGGAACTTATCCCTGATATTCTTGTTAAAGGCGGAGACTGGACAATTGATAAAATTGCCGGTAAGGATATCGTAATTAAACACGGAGGAGAAGTAAAGTTTATCCAATTTGTGAGTCACCAGTCTACTTCAAAAATTATCGATTTAATTCTGAAAAGATACCCAAAATAATTCAGGTAATGACCAGATGTTCTTCAGAAAAAAAACAAATATCAGGAAACCGTTTTTTCATAGAATAATTAATGCATTTATTTATGCAGTTGTCGGGTTAATTTTTCTTTTGCTCCTTGTTTTTGGATTTACACAAACTAAAACATTCAGAGAATGGCTCAGGGAAACTGTCATTGAAGAAGTGAATGCATCCACCAATGGCAAGCTTGAGATTGAAAGGATTGACGGGACAATCCTTACTTCACTTATACTTAATAATACTGTTTACATTCTTAATCAGGATACACTGCTTCGTGCAGAAAAGATTGAGCTCAGAACCAGTCCTTTAAAAATTATTTTTAAAATTATTTATATAAGAAAATTAGAATTAACGAATGCACACATTGCAGTTTATAAAGATAATTCAGGTGAATTAAATATTTCTAAAATCACAACTCCATCCGTCGAAGAAACAGTTCCCGAAGATACTGTTTCATCGGGCTTCACTTTTAAGATTGAAGTCGCTGAGCTCTCACTGAAAAATGTTGATGTTATCATTCAATCTGAGACTAAAAGAAACAGCAGTGAGTATTACGATCATCCTGATTTTGATGATTTCAGGTTGAGGAATATTAATCTGAACCTGTATGCATTTGCTGATTTAGAAGGACAGGAGTTTGAACTTAACATTCATCATTTCCAAGTTACTCCTAATTTGAAAAATTTTGCTTTTGAGAATTTTTCTGCAGATGTATTATTAGTCAGGGATGAAGCCTGGATTAAAGATTTAAAATTAAAAACAGCAGCATCAGAAATCACACTGAATACAGCAGTTTCCGGGTACAGTCTGCTTGGTGAAAATGAAAACCGGAAGATTGAGGATGCACAAATAAAACTTGAACTTACGGCTAACAATTTTAACTTTGACGACCTATCCACCTTTATCGATGCAACCGATTTGCTGAAAGGAAACATTTCAACAGAAATCAGGATTGCCGGATCATTGACAGAGCTTCATTTAAATCAACTTCTGGTAGTCGGAGACAGCACCAGACTTGATGGATCAGGCATGCTGAAAAATATTACCAGTGGCGAAGATATGGATATTGATGTCAGGTTTGTGAATTCTTTCGTGAATCAAAAATTTTCAAATAGCTTGCTTCATACAATTGAACTTCCGGAATATGAACAGCTTGGTTTGCTGAAGATTGATACTCTCTATTTTACAGGTAAGCCGCTGAATTTTAACTCGGGAATTAATCTTACGACAGATAAAGGTGCTGTAAAACTTATTGCAGATCTGAATCTTGAAAAAGAAGATTTGGTTTATAATATAAAATTTTCTACAAATGACCTGGATTTAAACCCGTTTATTAATATTCCTACAAATCTGAATTGCAACGGCAGCATCAGTGGTGCCGGTATTTCTCCGGAAACAATGCAAAGTGAATTAATTATTGTTGCTGAGAATTCAACCTTGTTCGGTAGCAGCCTCCAAAATTTAAATTTTTCGGCTAAAGTACTTGAGGGAGAAATAAACTCTCAATTAAACTTTGAATCCAATAATTCAACTGGAATTATAGCTGCAAACATGATGATGAATAATTTTGAAAACCCAAATTATAATTTTAAAGCTGACATAAAAGGATTGGATTTAAGTTTATACAATCAAAACCCGTCAATGAAAAGCGATCTTAATTTTATAACAATTGGTGAAGGTGAAAATTTTTCTCCGGAAATTCTCAATTTATTTCTAACTCTGGAAGTTGATAATTCTAAGATTAACGGGTTTATAATTGAAAGCACAAGCCTGATTGCAGATATCCGTGGTGATTCAAGCTCAAGAGTTGTGAACGTAATATCTGATGTGGCTGACATTACACTAACAGGAAAGTTCAAACTGGAAGATTTGGTTTCACTGATTGACATTGAAACAACTTTGATAACTGAGGCAATAAAAAATAAAATGGATGAAATACATCCACAAGAGTCATTAGTGGATAACCGTTATTTTGCGTCAAATGCGGATATTATCTACCCTGAGATTACGGATGAAATATTAAATACAGAACTTAATTTAAACTACTTGATAGAGTTTAAAGACTTCGAACTTCTTTCACTATTCCTTGGAAATACTGATATAGAAATTGATGGTGAAATCAATGGGCAAATTAATACTTTCCCGGACTCACTTTCAGTTATTCTTAATGCAGAGATTGAATATTTTAAATTTTGGGACGAATCTGATTTAATTTATCTGTCCGAGCTAATTCTGTTTGTAAGTCTGAATGATAAAATATCCGATCCGACTCTTAATAATTTTAACGCTGAAACGAGTTTGACGGGGAAGAGAATTTTCTTCGGATCTGAATTATCAGGTCTTGATTTTAATTTCAAAATAGAAAACACAAATGCGGAATTACGCCTGAGTGCTTTAGTTGAAGATAATGCAGCATTTGAAATTTCCGGTGGGATGATCTTTGATGAAAATACTTTGGAAATTTTATTAGATAAACTTTATTTAAGTTATAATAATTATGAGCTGACTAATAAGGGCAATATCGACCTTAATTACTCAAATAAAAATATTGAGTTTAGAAAATTTACATTGACACATAATCCCGGAGATTTTGATATATCAGGCAGTGTATCATTAACAGGAGAAGAAAATTTAACTGTTCAGTTTTCTAATTTCAGATTAAGAGATATAGGGACAAAACTACTCGGGTTTACTGAACGAAAAAGCCCGGATGCAATTTTCAATTTAAATGCCGAGTATAAAGGTAATGCACTTTCTCCGGTAGCATATATGAATTTCTCACTCGACAGCGTAAATTTTAATGGCCTTCACCTTGGATCCTTTTACGGTAATTTTAATTATTTAAATGAAACTATTGGTATAGGCGCGTATTTTAATGAACAAAGCGGTGCACAGAATATTCCCAAGCTAAAAATTTTTGGTAGTGTTCCTATGAATTTGACAATGAATGGGCAGGAAATGTTGATAAACAACAGAGAGATTAATGTTCAATTTGTTTCTGATAAATTTAACATCCAGGCATTTAATGCAGCCCTGCCAATGCTCAACAAACTTAACGGATTATTAGAAGCAGATGTTAGTTTTCTTGGTACATTCAATGATTTAATTTCAAGCGGGAATATAAAATTAAGTACTGGTTCTTTTGTTCTTGCGCAGAATAATCTTGAATACAATTTCGGATTTGATATAAATTTTCAAAATAACGAAGTCACTTTAGAAGATATGTATCTTGCTAATAGTACGAATACAAAAGACGGAGGCACTTTACAGGGAAGAGGACATTTAACACATCAGAACTTCGCTCCTCAGACGGCTGAATTTTCATTGGGTGGCGATTTGAAATTATTAGACAAGGAATCGAAGGCATCTTCACCAACTCTGTTCGGTGATTTAGCGATAAGAACAATCGGTGATGTTGTTTTTATTTTAAACGAGAATCAAAGTCAGCTTATCGCAAACATATCAATTAAAAGAGGATCCAACTTAACTTATTCTCCAATACAATCAGCTTTTTCAAATGAAAACAATAAGTTTAAATATGAATTTGTTAAAGTTGAATCCATCGTCCAGCAGGATAAGTTGATAGATAGTTTAATTGTAATTTCTGAATCAACTAAAGAAGCACAAAAACCATCGTCGGGTGTACCATTCGATCTAGACATTAATATAAGTATCGAGGATGAAATTAAAACTGTGTTTGTTTTATCAAGAGAATTCAAACAAAATCTTACTGCGTATCTCGGCGGCAACTTCGAATATATTTTAATTAACAAGGAACCGACGGCTCGCGGAGAATTGAAATTGCTTGAGGGTTCTAAACTTGAATTTATAAAATCATTCCAGGCACAAGGTTCAATTCAGTTTCTTGGTGAAATCGATAATCCTTTTCTTGATATTACTGCCGATTACCAGAGCTACTATAACCCGGATACATTAAGATCTTCTTCAAGCGAGTTTGAAGTATTGATCCAGATAAAGCTTGAAGGTCCCGTTAAAAATTTGAGTACTAATTTTATAAGGAATGAAGAGAATATCTCTGTTTATAAAAGACCCTCAGGCCGTGGAGAGTTTGAACTGGATGCAACAAAAGATGCTTCTGATGCTATGATGTTCATCATTATCGGAAAATTTCCTGATGATGCAACGACCCAGGAAACTAATCTTGCAGTTTCTACGGCTGCCGCACTTGCAGGATCTATTGTCGGAGGTTTTCTTAACGAAAGACTTGGTGATTATGTAAGAAGTTTTCAGGTGAGCCAGGTTGGCGAAGAAACCAAATTCAGCCTTGTTGGAAAAGCAGGTGACTTTAAATATGAAATCGGCGGAACTTCTCAGATGTTCCAGGACCTGAGCCGTGCCAATGTTAAAATTGAATACCCTATCCCGATAACCCCGGGACTAATCGTAAGACTTGAAAGGAGGGAACCGATATTTGAATCCAGCACTGCAAGCGAAATGATAAATGAGCTGGGTTTAAAATACAGTTTTGAATTTTAATGAATAAAAAAATTAAAGTGTTCTTCAAAAGAAATCCCGGCAGATCTTTCAGGAATAAAGATATTGCGAAAAGATTAAACATAAATTCAGAGCAGGATTACCAGGCGTTAAAATCTATTACTCACAAATTATCTGCCGAACAATTTTTATCAAGGAACGGGAAAAGATATAAATTAAATAAGCTGCCTGATTCAAACATTATTGTGGGTGAATTTCGGTTGAGCGAAGGCGGGTATGGTTTTGTTATCCCCAAAAATGATAAGTTCGGTGATGCTTTTATTGCAGCAAGAAATATTAATAATGCATTTCACGGGGATATCGTTGAAGTCGAATTATTTGCCAAACAAAAGGGGAAAAACATTGAAGGGCAGATCAGTAAAATCAAATCCAGGGCAAGGGTAGAAGTAGTCGGTCTCCTGAAAAAATCCAACTCATTCTTTTTTATAACGCCTGATGATCCAAAAATTCATCGTGATATTTATATTGCTAAAAATAAATTACGGAACGCCCAACCCGGTGATAAAGTTTCAGTGAATAATATTCACTGGGAAAACGGTATGCTAAATCCCGAAGCTGAAGTATCGGAAATTCTCGGGAAATACGGAACGCTCGAGGCTGAAATATTTTCAATAGCAAAGGAGTTTAATCTTGCTATAGCTTTCCCCGCAGGAGTATTAAGGGAAGCTGAAAAAATTAATACAGAAGTTCAGTCTGAAGAAATTCAAAAACGTGTTGACTTCCGTGACAAAGTAACTATTACAATCGACCCGAAAGATGCGAAAGATTATGACGATGCTTTATCGATAGAAAAGCTTGAGAATGGTAGTTTCTCAATTGGTGTTCATATTGCAGATGTAAGCCACTACGTCAGGAAAGGAAGTAAATTAGATAAAGAGGCTGTAGCCAGAGGCAACAGTGTTTATTTTGTCGGTAAAGCAATACCAATGCTTCCGGAAAAATTATCAAGCGACATCTGTTCACTTGTGCAGGATAAAGACAGACTAACTTTCTCTGTGATTTTTGAAATCAATTCCACAGGAAAAATTATTAAATACTCCATCAGGAAAACTATTATCAGGAGTAAAAGAAGATTTACTTATTCCGAAGTTCAGGAAATCCTGGATAATGGTAAAGGGGAACTCTGTGCGGAAATTATTCAACTTAATAATCTGGCAATAATTCTTCGGGAAAAAAGAATTAAGGAAGGAAGTTTTGAATTCACCACACCTGAAATTGAGTTCGAACTGGATTTAAACGGTCATCCTGTAAAGGTTGAGAGAAAAGAAATGAAAGAAAGCAACATGCTTGTTGAAGAGTTCATGCTGCTTGCTAATAAGACAATCGCAAAGCATATTGTCGATTCTGACAATCCGCCTTTTTTGTATCGGGTTCATGATCTTCCTGATAATGAAAAAATGGAAGATTTCTCCCGGTTTGTTCATTCGCTGGGTTTCAGGTTTGATCCTCATAAAGGAAAACCGGCTTCACAATTTCACCTGCTGATGACAAAAATTAAGGGGAACGAAGAGGAAGCATTAATAAATGAATTGGCTGTTCGTTCGATGGCTAAGGCAATTTATTCACCCGAAAATATCGGGCACTACGGATTGGGATTTAAATACTATACACATTTTACTTCACCAATCAGAAGGTACTCTGATTTAATTGTACACAGAATTATTGCAGAAAAAACCGGCTATGGAAGTGGAATTAATTATTCTCTTGAACAATTGGGAAAAATTTGCGAACATATATCTGCATGTGAAAGAAATGCTGTTGAAGCCGAAAGATTATCAGTCAAAATCAAGCAGATTGAATATCTGGCTGATAAAATCGGGCACGAATTTCATGCAATAATTTCAGGGGTAACAAATTTTGGATTATTTGTTAAATTAACTGATATTCTTGCGGAAGGACTTATAAGGGTAAAGGATTTGGAGGGAGATTTTTATGTTTTTGATGAGAAAAAATATTCATTAATTGGCAGGAAAAATAAAAAGCAATTCAGATTAGGAGACAGGATTTCTGTGAAACTGGTGCGTGTAGATAAAGACAATCACGAATTGGATTTCATCACAATTGATAAACAATGAAAAACGCTTTCAAAAATACCGGTTTAATAATTATTCTGATTCTGATGCTTCAGATGATTTCTTATGCCCAGTTCGGGCAAAACAAAGTTCAGTATAAGTATTTTGAATGGTATTATATTCAAACCAAACACTTCGATATCTATTTTACTGATAAAGGAGAAACACTCGCAGAGTTTACAGCTCACGCTGCTGAAAATGCTCTGGATAAAATCCAGGAAAGTTTTGAGTATTCAATAAATAGCAGGATTACCCTGATTATTTATAATTCACAAAATGATTTTCAGGAGACAAATGTTACTGATTATGCGTTAAGTGAAGGGATTGCTGGGTTTACCGAATTATTTAAGAACAGGGTAGTTGTTCAATTTGCCGGATCATATAAAGAATACCGTCACCTTATTCATCACGAACTTGTTCACGCAGTAATGAATGATATGTATTACGGAGGTTCACTTCAGAATATAATTGCAAATAACATTTCACTCCAGGTGCCATTATGGTTCAGTGAAGGAATGGCTGAATACCAGGCATTAGGATGGGATGAGAATACAGATATGTTTATCAGAGATGCAGCAATCAGTGAAAATCTGCCGGATATCCAGAACCTGAACGGATACTTAGCTTATCGCGGCGGACAAGCAGTATTTTATTATATAGCAAAAAAATATGGTAAAGAAAAGATTGGTGAAATAGTTAATGCCATGCGTACCGCAGGTAATCCTGATGGCGCATTTCAGCAGGCAATTGGTCTGAATGTAACTAAGCTGAATGAGAGATGGAAGAAAGATATTAAAAGAATTTACTGGCCTGATATTGAAATCACAGAGGATCCGGATGAATTTGCGAAAAGACTTACCGATCCGGAAAAAGACGAAGGATTTTACAACACAAGACCAACACTTTCTCCACAAGGTGACAAAGTCGCTTTCATAACTAACCGGGATTATTTTTTCAGCGTTTACATAATGAATGCGAATGATGGATCGATTATCAAAAGACTTGCTGAGGGTAATGTTTCACCCAACTTCGAAGAACTTAATATACTTAGCCCGGGAATAGCATGGTCTCCTGATGGTAAAAAATTAGCAGTTGCGGCATTAAGTCATGGCTATGACCAGATTTATATTTTTGACGTCGAGGAGGAAGATTATTATACGCTTCCAATAAAATTAGATGGGATCCACAGCGTTGCCTGGTCATGGGATGGAAAAACTTTATCATTTATTGGTCAAACTCCGAGACAAACAGATCTTTACACATTTAATTTTGAAACTGAAGAAATAATAAATTTAACAAAAGATATTTTCTCAGAATCTGATCCATACTGGTCTCAGGATAACACAACAATTTTTTTCGTTTCCGACAGGAACAGTTTTCTGACTAAGGAAAATGTTCCTGAGAGATTTAAAATCTATGAACATGATTTGTCACAAACAGAAATTTATTCAGTCAATTTAGAATCCGGAGTAATTACCCGGCTTACGGATATGCCAAAAAGCAATGAACTCTCTCCGGTTGTAAGTGAAGACGGAACATATCTTCTTTTCATTTCTGATTTTAACGGCATTAACAATATTTACAAGAAACGACTTTTCTTTACATCATCCGATAATTATGTTAATAATATCAAAGATATTAAAGCGGTTCCCGTTACAAATTCACAGTCAGGTATCAATCAACTTTCTACAAGTCGCGACGGCAAGAAACTTGTGTTCTCTTCTCTGTATAAATCATCCTATAACATATTTTTGATGAATAATCCGTTCGAGACAGATTTAAAGCTTGAAGAATTACCTTTTACAAAATTCAGGAAAGGATTATTGGATCTGGAAATCTCCCCAAATGAATTAGTAAGACAAGAAAACGGTGAGAATGTTTCGGACACAGATTCCACAAATGTAGATACATCACCATTCTTTACCGGCAATGTTGTTGATTCAGTAAAAACTTATGGTGATTCTATCCGGATAGATTTCGGTAATTACGTTTTCGGTGCAGATGATGAAACAGTTGCAGTGGAGGATGATTCAAAAGAAGATTTATTCAATCCATCAGATAATCTTGATAGTCTTAGCAATTTTAAAGTGTACCGGTATAAAATAAATTTTGCTCCAGATATAGTTTATGCAAACGCAGCTTACAACACGCTATACGGACTGACAGGTAATACAGTAATTTCATTCAGTGATGTTCTCGGTAATCATCGATTAATCGGAATAACCGGGCTGCAAATAGATTTGAAAAATAGCGATTACGGATTGGCTTATTATTATCTTGCAAAAAGAATTGGCTGGGGAATCCAGGGATATCACACAGCCCGTTTTGTGAGATTAGCACGATATACACAAGATGGATTTGTCACTGCCAATCTTTTCAGATTCAGAAATTTTGGATTTGCCGGCACAATGAGTTACCCGTTAAACCGCTTTTACAGATTTGATTTTGGATTTGGATGGATGAATGTTGCAAGTGAAAACCTCGATAATATTTCCGAACCTCCGGAAAATGTTTCATTCACAGTTCCGAGTATCAGCTTCATACATGATAATGTCCTTTGGGGTTATACAGCACCTATTGAAGGCACTCGTTACAGACTTGATGTACTTGGAAATTTAGGATTTGCAGATTCAAAACAAAGCTTTTATTCATTGATGGGTGATGCCAGAACTTATCTGAGATTCTTTACTGATCACTCATTGGCATTGAGAGTATCGGGTGGATATTCGGGTGGTGAAAACCCGCAAAGGTTTTTTATAGGAGGAATTGAAAACTGGATTAATCGTACATTTGCTACGACTGAAGTCCCAATTGAGTCTGCATCCGATTTTGCATTTTTAACAGCTGCACTTCCTTTACGAGGTTATGATTATTCAGAGCAAATCGGCTCCCGCTATTTCTTAATGAATTTAGAATTAAGATTTCCATTGATTCGTTATTTACTAACCGGCGGATTGCCGTTGTTCTTCAGCAATATTATAGGCGTTGGTTTTGTTGATGTAGGATCAGCCTGGTTCGATAATAGTGACTTCAGACCTTTCAAAACAGATATTAACGGAAACACTGTTACTGATGATTTATTAATTGGTTCCGGTGTTGGTGCCAGGGTTTACGTTCTATATTTTCTGCTTCGTTTTGATGTTGCTTGGGCTTACAATGTTGCTGGATGGTCGAGCCCTAAATTTTATTTTTCTTTAGGGGCAGATTTTTAAGAAGAACCCAACGTAAGTTAGATCAGCTAGTAGATTCTCTTTTAGTTGGCTCTGTAGACTTTGGAATTTTTTTATCTTCTTTTTTCTCTGAAGATGCAGACTTATTATCATTCTTTGAACTCTTATTTTTATAATCAGTCTGGTAAAAACCGCTTCCTTTAAAAATAGGTCCAGAGCCCGCACCAATTAATCTTTTTAACAGCCCTTTGCAATTTGGACATTCTTTTAATGTATCTGCCGACATTGGCTGAAATAGATCAAATGTAAATCCACACTCCGTACACTTATAATCGTAAGTTGGCATAAAATAATCCTTGCTCTGTTAAAATGATTGCGAAACTAATGAAAAAGAATTTAATTTTCTATAAATTTGATTGGAAGTTATATAAAAAGATTCAATAATCTTTCTGATAAAAAAATTATTCCCTAAAAATCAATATTCTGAATTGAAAAAGTTAATAATACTGTTACATATTTTACTTTTAATTCCGGGTTGTCTTAATTATTATCAGGAAACAAAACTTTATACCGATGGATCCGGCCAAATGCATATTGATTATTGGATGAAACTTCCTGATTCAGAGAGCGCACATGTTATGGATAAGATAGGAATATTCAATGCAGACTCGATAACGAATGAATTTTCTTATGAATTTACAACTGTTGAAAATGTTGAAGTGTATAAAGATACAATAGACAGCACAACACATGCTTTGATCGACATATCCTTTACCCACATTGACTCATTAAATAAAACAAAAGTATTTGCTGATGCGGATTTTTCATTTAAAAAAGGAACGACAGGGCAAATTATTTTTACACAATTTATTCCTCCAATTGCGACAGGTTTTGGAATTGACGGAAGATCATATTTTGTCACTTACAGATATACATTTCCAGGAGATTTAATCTCGCATAATGCCACCTCATATTCTGGACGGACGTTAACATGGAATTATGCATTATCCGAAATTGGAGGTGGAAAAACAATCTCAGTAACTTTCAGACCATTTAAGCTTAAAGAAACCCCAACCTGGATCTACATTTTATCAGGACTGATGCTT
>DATDOL010000159.1:0-2439 GCA_035293265.1 Ignavibacteriaceae bacterium
GTATTGGGCAAGCCAGTACGAAGCGTTTTGGGATGCTATAAGAAAACGCAACATGTGGTTCATTAAGCTGCGTTATGGTGCTGTGCTTATGCTTACAACTTTAATTCTTGCATCTGAATTTTTTCTCGGGTTTAAGTTTACTGAAACTCAAACTCTTGCCATATCTGTAGTAACCATTTCAATCCTTATTTATAATGTATTTTTACATGTTGGCAAGAAACATATAAAATCAATCGCAGGACAATTTAATCCGCTCCATCTGTCACTGATTCAAATGTTATTAGATTTTATTGCGTTGTTTTTACTTGTTCATTTTACGGGAGGAATAGAGACCCCGCTTTATATGCTTTTTGTTTTTCATATGATTATTGGAAGTTTGGTTCTTCCGGGTTCCATTATTTACACGGTCGGAACCATTGTTGTCCTGGTTTTTGGCGGAATTGTCTTTTCAGAATATTATCTCATCATTCCTCATTATACCATTCAAGGTTTTTTAAACACTCCACTGTATAATGATTTTAATTATGTAGTATCAATATTCACGATATTTAGTTTTACAATGTTCATCAGCGTTTACCTTGCCAATGGAATTGCACGTCAACTTTACAGAATGGAGCAGGATTTAGTTGAATCAATTAACAAGCTTAATACTGTAGAAATTGAAAAACAGAAATATATAATTGGAATTGTCCACGAAATAAAAACACCATTGGCTGCAGTTCATTCTTATTTGAATCTCATTCTGCAAAAATTTCTTGGACCGTTGAATGAAAAGGTTGAAGAAAGACTAATCAGAGCAAGTGCAAGATCTGAAGAAGCAATCAACCTGATAAACGACGTGATAAAAATTTCTCGATTTAAATTATTCGATCAGTTTGTTAAAGAGGAAATACAAATCGAAGAAGTGATAAATGAATTGTCGAACAAACATTCAGCTAATGCAGAAGGTAAAAAGATTGAGCTGATATTTAATGATGATAGAAAAGCTTTCACAAAAATTATCGGCGATAAATTTCTTTTAACGCTTGCCATATCAAACCTAATTGGAAATGCAATAAAATATGTTGACGAAGATGGTTTGATTGAAGTGAAAGTTGAAGATGGGGAAGAGGATGTAGTTATAACGGTCTGCGATAATGGCATCGGTATTCCAGAGAATGAGCATGAAAAAATATTCAAGGAATTTTTTAGGTCTTCAAATATAAAAAAGGATGAACACGAAGGTACTGGTATCGGCTTATCAATTGTAAAAGAAATTATAGAAAAACATGAGGGAAAAATCTCAGTTGAAAGTCCCTCAAGATTAGCTAGTCAAAACAGACCTGGTACATGTTTCAAAATACAATTACCCAAAATCAATATTTCATTAACGAAAAATGGAGGTATACAGTGAAAGGTGTTATTTATAAAATTATCTTTCTTACATTACTTGTTTTTATCTTCTGCTTTGATAACTATTCGCAACAAATTAAAACAGGAGATCACGCATTAGGTACAAAAAAGTATGAAGATTTCAGCAAAGCCAACCTTTGCGGCTCTGCTTGTCATAATGATATTTTTCAGCAATGGAAGCAGGCAATGATGTCTCAAGCATATACTCATCATTGGGATGAAATAGAGTATTTCAAACTTGCAGTTCCGCATGCGGAAAAAGATCCCATTGTTGCAGAAGTTAAAGCAGGATGTAATGGCTGTCATACTCCGATTGCTTTCTTAGCAGGAGATGTCCCGCCGCCGCTTCCTGAAAAAATGTCTATGGCAAATGAATCTGTTAATTGTGATTTCTGCCATACTGTAACCGGATATGAAGGGGATACTCCTTACAACTTTAATTTCATATCCTCTCCAGGAAATATTAAATATGGACCACGAGAAAATGTCGAATCGCCAGAACATGAAGTAAAGAAATCCGAGTTTTTAGGCACGGCAGAATTTTGCGGAACTTGTCATAATGAAAAAAGTCCCTATGGAATTTGGGTAAAATCAACTCATCTCGAATGGAAGGAAGGGCCTTATTCAAAACAAGGAGTTAAATGTCACGATTGCCATATGACTTATGCTCCAGGTTTAACTGCGGCAATGGGAAAAGAATATCCTGATGCGCGTCAGCATTTATTTCACGGTGCACACGATCCTGGAAAAGTAAAAGGCACTATAGAGCTAAGAATTCACCCCGATATCAATGAAGCTGAACCAGGTGAAAGAGTGAAGTTCACAATTGCATTATTCAATCAGAAAACCGGACATAAATTTCCAACCGGATCAGTGGAAGATAGAATTGTTTGGATGCATATTGAAGCAGTTGATTCTAAAGGAAATGTTTATCATATCCCTGTAGATAAAAAGGGATTTGCTGGTGAAGAATACACAATCGGAAGTAATGCTCTTGCTTATCAGGATATGGGAATTGCCTTGAATGATCCCAATTTTAAAGGGGTT
>DATDOL010000160.1:0-8882 GCA_035293265.1 Ignavibacteriaceae bacterium
GATTGGCGGTCCATACACTGCAGATTCAAATACCGTTTTGCTTTTGCATTTTGACGATGACTATATAAATGCTGCAGCCACTCTTGGGAAAACAGCTCCCTCCGCAATTCCCCATTCGACAAATTTAGCGACAAAACTATCATTTATAAGCCAAAGCGGTCCGTTAGCGGGATTAGGTAAGAGCCTTCGCATTGATAATTCATCGATCAACGACTCGACATATCTAACTGTAGCCGATACTGCCGCTTTAGATATGACAGGAAATTGGACAATCGAAGCCTGGGCAAACATCTTTACATTTGGTAGCGGGTCTAGCGATTATCGTTGGGTTCCACGTGTTGTTATGAAGCCGGGTGACGAGGTATTCTATGACCACGTTAACTACTGGCTGGAAATGTGGGGCGACAATCGCCTGTTCCATGGCGGGTATCACTCGGACGCGGGTTACGTAAGCGTAACTTCGCCGAACAATATGTTCGTTCCAGGTGAATGGGTTCACTTGACATTCATTCGCGATACAGCACGTGCGTTCATCGCGGTAATGGTTCATGATGCTGATAAAGTTTTGAAAGGATTCCTCACAGCCGGTTTCCCCCAGGGTGACGTGCCATATACAAACAATCAGGCGTTGCATATAGGCTGGGCCGGTGCGCTTGGGATAACAACTCCAAGTGGCGATTCGTGGCTTGATGGATTTGTAGATGAAATCCGTGTTAGTAATGTTGTACGTAACTTTGCAGGTCCTCCGGTGATTCAAAATGTGACAATACTACCTAATCAACCCTCAACAGCATCATCATATCCCGTAGAAATTTCTGTCTTCCCATTGAATGCAGGCGGAAGCATGACCAGTGTTGAAGTGAAATATCGTACCGATACTCTTAGCGCATTTAGCAGCGTAACACTTTCATCGACTGGAGATAATAAATATACTGGAGCTATTCCAGCTCAGGCGTTCGGGACACAGGTTCAATATTATTATGTAACAAAAGATAATAATAATTTGACCTCTCTTTCGCCATCGAATGCAGAAGACCTGACAAATCCGAGTTACAATGCATTTTGGGTTTTCCAACCGAATGCAAAAACACTTGATTTAACGTTTGAGGAAGGACCAAGTGGTAACCCGATCGACCATTCTTCTAATAATGCAACAATAACAACCTTTGTAGACTTTAAATATTCTACAGAAGTTCCTGTTGGTGGTGGCACGTATTCATTGGATGTAAAAGCCACAGATGGAATTAAAATTGATTCAAACTGGGTCACAGCCTCCTCACCTTTTTTGGCTGCTGAAGAGTTTACGTTAGACTTTTGGATGAAAGCAGATTCTGCTGATAGGCCATATGTGCATATCATAATAAATCCATCTGCTGAACAAGATTGGAACAACGCAAACATTGATCTGAGTTTCAGACCAAATGCTAATGGAGACAATGCATTTACAGCACGCTATTGGAAGATTGACGGTTCTGGGTCCGTTGCCATTCAAGATACACTCTCTGCCACGACGGCACATGTTGGTAAATGGCGTCATGTTATTATTGAACGAAATAAAACCAACGGAAATTTTGCAATGGTCATCAAGGATGAAAACGATCAATTGATGTTTAGTAAGATCGTCAATGAAATGAAAGCTCCTCTTATGGCGGGTGCACCGATGGTAATTGGCCGCTCATGGTTTTTAACTGATGACCAGTATTTTATAGGCCCATACCGGGGTTTAATTGATAATGTTAAACTATATAACTATCCCGCAGCTAATATCACCGGAGTTTCCGAAGAGCTAGAGATGCCAAACGAATTCAAGTTGTTACAAAACTATCCAAATCCGTTCAACCCCTCAACTGTAATTGAATTTACACTTCCTAAATTTCAACAGGTTTCACTGGTAATATATGATATTCTTGGACGATCAGTAAAGACGCTGGTGAATGAAGAACGGCATGCAGGCCAACATCGTGTAACATGGAATAGTACAAATAATTTAGGATTAGCAGTTTCAAGCGGTGTTTATTTCTATGAGATGAAAACTAATGATATGGTAAAAGTTCGCAAGATGATGTTGATCCGTTAATTTGTGTATAGCGGAGATCGGTGTCAAACCGATCTCCACTAATTTAATCTTCAGTAAAGGATAGGGATATTTATGAAAAAAGCATTTTGGTCCTGTTTAAGATTATTTTTTTTATGCATGTTCCTCTTAAGTGGATGCGAAACAGGAGTGGAACCGTCTCCCGATCCGGGCATCATTCGAGTTACAATGAAATCGGCTGAAATAGATACATTACTAATTATTCTTGGAGATACAGTTAAGTTTTCTAGAGTAGATCACTATGATGTTATTTTTAGTCAGGGTCGTCTGTATCAAAGCAATAATTATGCAGATTTATTTACTGATTTGAGCATAGATCGTAATGATTCCTATACTCTTAATATACTTCAGCGTGCTTGGTTGGATGGACGTCTTATAACAACAACTGATTCTGTGTTTGATGTTGAAGCCTTTCAATCAAAATATGTAAGCAGTAAAGTAATTGAATGGTATGTGCCTCCTGGAACTTATGACAAGTTACAATTTAATTTTAAGGGAATCGAAATTTTTGTAGCCCGCCCGCGACAATTTAGAACTCCTCTTCAACTTGCTGAGGGTGTTACACCAATTATGAGTTTTAATCAGATAATTACCGTCAATGCAGGACATGTCACAGAAGTGAACTTGGAAATATTACCCTTTCAATCTATTCAACGATATAAAGATTCCTATATCTTTGATCGTAAAGTAAGTGTAGCAAGCATTCGGAACTATTAAAGTATAGATTTACTAAAAGGAACAGGTTTGTCTATGAGAAAATTCAGTATTATCACATTCGTTGCATTTTTTATAGGAATAATTTGGAACTCATGCGAATACCCTACATTGCCTCCAAATCCGAATAATCCCCCTGACACAAAATTATCAAATGTACCAAAGGATAACGATACGATCTTTCCTTTATCAAACATGTATTGGACTGGCGGGGATAATGATGGTTATATAGCGAAATATCAATATCGGTATATTACTTATCATCTAGTAATAGGAACAAATAATGAGTGGAAAGATTTTGATTCAACGCAATGGAAAGATACTAGCGCCACGGCTGTTACCATCGCATTTAATTCGAGTGACAATATCAACCGTCAAAGATTTATGGTGAGGGCTATTGATAATACTGGGGCAATGGATCCGGAACCGGCTGAAAAAATTATTTATACAACAAAAGCAAGTCCACCTGTTACAAAAATTATTACCCCTATGAAGAATGATACAATCTTAGCTTTAAATACTATAAGTGATTGGTGGACAGGAATCAAATTAACTTTCACTGCATCAGACCAGACGATTAACGGAGCCATTGTTAATTATGCTTGGTCAGTTGATGGAGGTCCGTGGCATTGGAATAGTGATACAACGTTGACAATTGCACCAGACAATTTTACTCTACCCATAACCGGTAAACATTATATCAAAGTGACTTCCCGAAATAATACAAACCTGATTGATCCTATTGGGGATTCAGCAGCTTTGTATTTAGTTATGCCGTCATTTGAAAAAAAAGTTTTGGTTATTGACGAAACTGATGAATTCAACTTCCCATTTGTAACGTATAATATTTCTGATGCTACTATAGATAATTTTTATTCTCGTGTTTTCCCAGATGCAGATCATTGGGATTATAAAGCAAATAAAGGCATGCCGTCTCGAGCGACACTTGCAAAATATAAATTGGTTGTATGGCATGCAGATGATTGGCCTCAAAGCAATCCACACAAAATATCTGATCCAAGGAATATCGAAATATTTACCGATTATCTTATAGTAGGGGGAAAATTTTTAATGAGCGGGTGGGGAATCTTAAAATCCTTTGCTTACAATAGCAATTTTCCATATACATTTCCTCAAGGATCTTTTGTGTATGATTATCTTCATATTCGGACGGTTGGAGTGACTGAACTTATCGGAGATTGTATAGGCGGAGAAAGTGCGATGGCGTCTTTCAGTAGTTTTAGAGTCGATTCAGCAAAAATAGCTTTTTTCCCTTTTAGCGGTAAACTTGGGCAAGTAAATCTTATTATCTCTCCAGCTGGATTTACAGTCAGTTTGTATACTTACACAAATTTACCAAGCAGCTCATATGTTTCTTATCGTGGAAGAACAATAGCTCTTCGGTATTATGGAACGACGTTTGACGCCGTTGTACTTGGGTTTCCTTTATACTTCATTAATGAGGAAGATGCTATTGTGATGGGAAATCAAATTCTTCGAAACTTGAATATTGAGTAGGAGAAAACATGCAAAGTCTTAAATCGTGGTTCATCTTTCTATTGTTAGTATTATTTTTAGAATCCTCATTTCTTTTTGCAGGCAATACGGGAAAGATAGCTGGACAAATTCGTGATAATGAAAACCGTCAGCCGATAATTGGGGCGAATATTTTAGTCAAAGGAACAACGCTTGGTGCAGCGGCTGATGAAAAAGGTTATTATTTTGTTCTTCTAGTTCCTCCTGGTACCTACGAATTGCAAATATCTATGATTGGTTATCAGACTATAATAGTGCAAAATGTAAAAGTGCAAGTTGATCTTACTACGACAATTAATGCACTACTCTCTTCGATTGCTATGCAGATGGGAGAGGTTCTTGTTACCGCAGAAAATAAATTCATACAAAAGGACGTTACATCTACTCGGCGTGAGGTTACACGAGAAGATATTCGTGAGACTCCGGGGCTTGAATCAGTAACCGATATTTTTAAAGTACAGGCAGGAGCAATTATATCGAGTGTGCCTCAAAATATTAAACTCGCCGATGGATCACAGTTACAGATTCGTGATGAAAGTCTGAAAGATATTCATGTGCGGGGAGGACGCGGAGGAGAAATTTTGTATGTAGTTGATGGGATGCCTGTAACTCATCCGATTTACGGTGGTCGTAGTGTATTAGACCTAAATGTTAACGACGTCGAAAATGTTCAATTGATTACAGGTGGATTTAACGCAGAATATGGTCAAGCACAATCTGGAGTAGTAAATATCAATACAAGAAGCGGCAGCGATGTTTTTAAAGGTGGAATAGAGTATAAAACAGATCGTTGGAAAGCTTTAGGCGAATCATATTTAACAGACTATACTTCAGCATATTTTAGCGGACCTGAACCAATTACTCGAATACTTTTTCCCGCTCTTGGATTTGAAATCCCCGGGGAAATGGATTTTTTCATTTCAACTAATTTCAATCTTTCAAATACACCATATAACAATTTTCGTGACAGAAAGAATTTTAAGATTTTCGGATTGAATGTTAAAGAACGTCAAGATAATTCTTTTAATATGAACGCAAAAGTAAACTGGGACATTACGGCAGAAAATAAATTGACTTTCAGCTACCATAATACTTTTCTTCAGTGGAGCACTTATGATTGGTTGTGGAAATATTATCCGAACAAGCTTTCAGATTATAAAAGAGATAACACAGCAGGAAGTATTCAGTATAATCATGTAATATCACAATCATCTTACTTTACTATTAACCTGGGGTATTTGGGCGTTACCTATAAAGGTTCGCTTAACGGTAAAACACCCGCAGATTTCTGGGTGAAAGACAGTTCAGGGAAATTGATTTCGACCATCTCATCTCCTCAAATTGATCCACGGACTGGTTTTTTTACTGGACTGGGCTCAGAGAATATGTGGAGAGACGACAAAACATCTTCTTTTACCTTTAAAGGTGATTTTACTTCGCAAATTCAATCAGCGCATTTAATCAAAACAGGCCTCGAACTTCAATTACACAATATCAGTTATATTGATATTCAAGATGGCGGTGTAAAACTTTCTAGATATGGTTTGGGCTTGGATTCATTGCCTCCACCAGGTCCATTTCCTCTCTTTGGACAATCGCGGTGGGTATTTGATGTTAAACCGATTATTGGTAGTGCATATATACAAGATAAATTTGAACTGGAATTCTTGATTATTAATGCAGGACTCAGGGTTGATGGGCTTCTGCTTGGACAAACAGTTATGAACCACGATTGGAAGCAAAAATGGGAAGACGCAACTGGTTTGAAAGCTGATTGGAAAAAGTACATTTTTCGTTTCAGTCCACGCTTCGGAATATCTTTTCCAATTTCTGAAGATATGGTTATATTTTTCTCATACGGTCACTTTAATCAATTACCGGAATTACAATACTATTACCGAGACCCATATAGTGGTGGTACTACAGGAAATCCAAAATTAAATTATGAGCAAACAATCCTTTACGAGTTCGGACTATCAAAACAAATAACCGATTACTGGGCAATTGATGCTAAGAGTTATGCGAAGGATATCTCTGGTCAAGTTGGGACAACGCAATTGCTCGCTGCGCTTGGAACACCGGTTAATTTATTTGATAACAAAGGATATTCGCGTGCGCGTGGATTGGAATTTGAACTTAACAAAAGCTATTCTGATTTTACTTCAGGGAAATTAACTTACACTATTCAATGGACAAGCGGATATTCATCTTCTGCTTTTGACGATTATATTCGTTCACAAAATGATTTCCCGAATCCTATTAGAGAGCGTCCGCTTTCATGGGATGTTAGGCATCAAGTAATTTTTCAGGGGATGCTTTCAGCTAACAAAAATCAAGATGTTGAACTGTTTGGTATAAACCTTCCTAACGACTGGTTATTAACAATTCTTTACCGGTATTCTACAGGTACACCTTATACTCCCGGACAAGCAACAACAGATCCTGCAGAGCAGCAACGAAAGGAAAATACTGCGATTGGTCCTTCATATTCATCTACTGATTTAAAATTTGAAAAAGGATTTATGCTTGGCAATGGAATTCGCCTTGCGTTCTTTGCCGATGTGTTCAATTTGTTTGATCAACATAATCTTCAAATGTCGTATGGATTTAATACGTGGACAGGTAAACCGTATCGCTATGGAGATGTACAAAATCCACAAAACAATTTTTTTGATTATTATACAATGCTAAGCATTTTGGATCCTCGTCAATTTTCGACAGGCAGAACAACAAAACTTGGTATTCGAATCGAATTTTAAAAGAGGATTTCATGAAAGTATTTCGTTCAGTTTTACGATTATTCTTATTGAGTGCCATTGGTACATCAAGCCTTATTGCACAATACTACACAAAACTTGATTGGAAATTGCATAATGTTGGTAAGGTGCGTCAAGTGGTTACAAATATGGGGGCAATGGATAAAGCAGCAACGAATTTCCCTGGTTTAATCCTTGCAGAATTTCCTCCTAACAGCGATGAAGAACATTTGTATCAAGGTGGAATTTGGATTGGGGGGATTGATCCAAATGGTGACACACTTGTTTCTGTTACGCAATCACATTATAAAAATGAATTTTATCCATCTGCAGACGGGGGGGATACAATCTGGACAGTTCAACGAGGTGATACGGTTCAAATTCCTTATTGGCAGAATTATATAGGTATTTCGGATCAGGATTTTGTATGTCGGTATTCAGATGATAATCTTTTGAATATTGAAAGCCACACACCCCTACATGTAGAAATTATTCAAGCTACGCATGCTTGGAGTTCACCGCCGGTGGATGAATTTATTATCTATGAATATAAAATTATACCGAAGAGCCCGATAAAAGATGCTTATATTGCTTTTTGGATGCATAGCGCGGTAGGGGTAATATATACTGCAAATTTTATTGATGAAATAGTCCGGTATGTTCGCGATCAGCATCTTGCTATTGCTGAAGATGTCCCCGGTGGAGAAGACGGTACTGCAGTTAGTCCGGTTGGTTTCAGAGTCCTTAATCCAGTTGATCCATCATTACGTTGGTCGATGACTTACTGGGAGCATGAAACATTACCAGTACTCAATGCAACCGAGTATAAAACTATGAGTAGTGGAATTATTTTTGAAGATCGGCTCGACCAACCGGCACGTGCACACATTATCCTTGGCTTTGGACCTTTTCAACTTAAAGTTGGTGATACATTGAAAGTGGAAATGGCGGAGCTTTTGGGATTTGGATTAAAAGGTCTAATGAAAAATTCAGACTATGTTAATTTCTTAAAAACAAAAGGATTTCGTGTTCCGGCGCCGCCGCCAAAACCAACGGTAACTGTTACAATCAAAAGTCACGGCATCACATTAGATTGGGCAAAAACCAAACAACTAGTCGAAACGTATGTTGATCCAAATAGAGGTGATACTATAAAATATCCATTCGAAGGATACCGAGTTTATAAAAGTACAAAATCAACCAATGGACCTTGGACACTGCTTGCAGAATATGATACGATCAATGATATTGGGTCGAATACTGGTCTTAAATATGATTATGAAGACCGCGGGCTTCTCAATAATATCGAATATTATTATGCAGTAACCTCGTATTCAAGAGAAGATAAAGTGTTAAATTTTCCATCACAAGAAACGAGTATCTCAAACACTGCAAAAGTAATTACACCTGGAACTACACCGCCGGAGACTATTGGGCAAGTAAGTGTTGTTCCAAATCCGTATCGAGGAGATATCGCATACAACACTTACGATCCACCGTGGGAAAAACCTAAAGGCTCTCGTTCACGATGGCTGGAGCAAGATCGCAGAATTCAATTCGTTAATATTCCTGCTCAATGCCAAATTAAAATTTATACACTCGCAGGGGATTTTGTGTTTTCTATCGATCACGATGACGCAAACAAAGGCTTTGAAGACTGGAATTTAACTTCGAATGTTGGTCAGGCAGTAGCGAGCGGCATCTATTTGTTTACCGTTGAAGATAAAGCCAATGGGAAAGTTCAAATCGGGAAGTTTGTGATCATTAAATAATTTTAAATT
>DATDOL010000161.1:0-4890 GCA_035293265.1 Ignavibacteriaceae bacterium
GATGGTTTGGACATCAAAACTATGGCAAATGACCAAAATTGTGAATATTTGTTCTGGGTTGGCTGTGCCGGTTCATTTGATGAGCGGTATAAAAAAGTTTCCCGGGCATTTGCGAAATTGATGCAAAAAGCTAATATTGACTTCAGAATATTAGGAACTGAGGAAAAATGCAATGGTGACACTGCAAGAAGACTCGGAAATGAGTATTTAGCTCAGTCTATGATTATAGAAAATGTTGAAACTTTAAATAGATATAATGCTAAAAAAATCGTAACTGCTTGTCCACATTGCTTTCATTCTCTAAAAAACGAATACAAGCAATTTGGTGGTAATTTTGAAGTTATTCATCACACAGAATTAATAGATGAAATGATAACATCAAATAAAATTAAATTAAATGAAAATACTGATTTGAATGTAACTTACCACGATTCCTGTTATTTAGGCAGATATAACAGTGTTTATGATTCACCCCGATCATCACTTAAAAGCATTAACGGATTGAATCTTGTTGAAATGAAAAGAAATAAAGACAAGGGTTTTTGCTGTGGTGCCGGAGGCGGAAGAATGTTTTTAGAAGACGAAGAAGGTGGAAGAATAAATATAAACAGAACTGAAGAAGCATTAAAAACAAATGCTGATACCATCGCTTCGGCTTGCCCGTTTTGTATGACTATGATGACTGATGGAGTAAAGCACTTCGAAAAAACGTCAGAAGTCCACGTTAAAGATATTGCTGAGATCATACTTGAAAATACTAACTAACTATCATTCACTTAATAAGGAGGGTTAACATGGATAAATTTAATCAACTTGTACAATTTGTTCAGAGCCTTGAAACCGATTTTCATAAATTCTATGAGAAAGGACAGGCTGCAGCAGGTACTCGTGTTCGTAAAGGATTAAGCGAACTGAGAAAACTTTGCCAGGATGTACGTAAAGATGTACAGGATGTAAAGGCATCGAGAAAAGCTTCTAAATAAGGCTGATCTTAATAATTTACATCAAACTAAATTATAAGGGTTGGATTAATTCAGCATATGCCTGATTATCCAACCCATTTTTTTATGAAGAAACTACTAATGAATAAATTATTTCTTTTTATAACTGTCTCAATATTCAGCTCTGTTTCAGTTTTCGCAGAAACTGAAATTCAATCTGAACTAATATCAGATAGTTTATCAACGGCTACGATTAGCATTGTTGGGGATTTAATGTGTCATTCGACCCAATTCAATTATGCTCGTGTTGATGCTGACAGCTTCGACTTTACAGGAGTTTATAAAGAGGTCAAAAAATATTTATCCGATGCTGATTTAACATTTGGAAATCTTGAAACAGTTACTGCGGGAAAATCAATTGGCTACAGCGGTTACCCCTACTTTAACACTCCTGATGATTTTATTTATGCTTTAAAAGATGCCGGTTTTGATTTATTAATCACTGCAAACAATCATGCTTTGGATCAGGGATGGGATGGTGTGAAAAGAACGATTGAAGTAATAAATGAAAATCAAATTCAACAAACAGGAACATTCAAATCTCAGGAAGACAGAGATTCAATCAGAATATTCGAAATAAATTCAATCAGCATTGCCGTAATTGCTTATTCTGAAAATGCAAACGGATTGCCAATTCCTTCCGATAAAAAATTCAGCATTAATCTTATTGATGAAGAGCTAATCAAAAGAGATATAATAAATGCTAGAATGAATAATGCTGACGTGGTTTTAGTTCACTTCCATTATGGAAATGAATACAACCGTGAACCAAGCGATTATCAAAAAGAAATTGTTCAGAAAACGATCGAAGCTGGTGCCGATATTATAATCGGTGGTCATCCACATGTAATTCAGCCGTTCGATTACTTTAAAACAAATAATCCAAAACTTGATTCAGGATTTGTAGCTTATTCCTTAGGCAATTTCATTTCCAATCAAAGATGGCGCTATTCTGATGCCGGTGTAATATTGAATATCGGGATTTCGAAAAATATTAATACTGATTCTGTTTTTCTCAGCGCAGTCGAATATATCCCTACCTGGGTTTTTAAAGGTGACACGGAGAAAGGAAAAGAATATATTATTCTTCCATCTCAGATTAATGATGATGATTCAGTTTACAACTTTTTAACTAATGCCGATAGAAAACTGATGAAAGATGCGTATGACGATACAAAAGAAATCGTTACAAAGTATTCAGCCAAACCCAAATTAAAAATTATTAAAAAAGATGAAAAGCTTACTCTTTCCGGTAATAAGTAGCTGCCTCTTAATCATTCTTCTTAACTGCTCACAGGAAGAAAATCCGGTTAACGATCCCGAACCGACAAGAAATTTTTATATGGGATTCACTCCATTTCCTTATGACATTTCTTCTGAAGCAGTTGATTATGTCTATAACAAACTTGCTACCGATGCTGATATTATCTCACATCACTTTGATGACGGAATTCCCTGGCCCGAAGCTTTAAGCGGTGCTGACTTTCATCCTAACATTATGGCTGACTGGCAGTATAGACTCTCGCGAACACCTTCATCGCACAAAATACTTTTGTCTGTTACACCGATAAGATTTTTACGCGATGGTTTAGCACCTTACAAAGCAGAAACTGGCGATTTGCCCTTACCACCGCCGTGGGATACAATTTCTTTTAATCATCCCGACGTTAAAGAAGCATATTTTAATTATTGTTTACGTATAATGAATTATTTCAGTCCCGATTATTTTGTTATAGGAATTGAAATAAATCTTCTGATGATTAATGCTCCACCTCTTTGGAATGAATATCTTGATTTACATAAATATGTTTTTCAGCAATTGAAGATCCTCGATCCTGAGTTCCCGATCTTCGTAACAGTTACAGGCATGGATCTTGTTGAAGGTTATACAAATGCAAATCATATTCAGCAGTTGCAGGTTTTAAGTGATATGACAAGCTATTCTGATAAATTTGGAATATCGCTTTACCCGTATTTAACAGGATTTTTATGTGACACAATTCCTGTTGATATGTTTGATAAAATATTTTCTTTGGTTACTAATCCCATTGGTATTTGTGAAACCGGATATGCCGCTGATTCAATTACAGTTTATGGAGGAACTATTATCCTGAATGGTTCACCTGAAAAGCAGAATGATTATATAACTTTATTGTTGAATGAGGCTGCGGAAAATGATCTTGAATTTGTTGTGAACTTTATCCTTCGGGATTACGATGCGTTGTGGGAAGATATCGGTTCGCCTGATGATCTTTTAAAAGTCTGGAAAGATACAGGGCTGTATGACCAGGATGGAATTGCAAGAATTGCTCATCAGACCTGGATGAAATGGCTGGGTAGGTAGTAAGATGGGGGAAAATTTCATTTATTTTGATTTTAAGTTATTGAAATTAAGTTTTATTGTATATTTATACTATTATTAGCAAAAATATATTGAACGTTTAATGAAAAACCTCAACGAAATAAAACAGATTCTGGATAAGAATAAAAAGCAACTTGAAAAGAAATATCATGTTTCAAGAATAGGAATATTTGGCTCTTTCAGCAGGAATGAAGTTACTGATAAAAGTGATATTGACATTCTCGTCGAATTCTCACAGCCAATTGGATTAGATTTTGTTTTGTTGGCTGATGAGCTTGAAATCCTGCTTGGGAATAAAGTTGACCTCGTATCTTCAAAAGCAATTAAACCCGGTATGAAAAAATATATCGAAGAAGATTTGATTTATGTCTAAGCATGACTGGAAAATTCTTTTTGAAGATATTTTGGAAGCTATTAATAAAATCGAAGATTATACAACGGGAATAAATCTTCAATCGTTCAAATCAAATTCGATGTTGCTGGATGCAGTTGTCAGAAACATTGAGATTATTGGTGAGGCATCTTCGAAAATCCCCGATGAAATAAAAATTAAATTTGCTGAAATTCCCTGGGTAAAGTTAAAAGGTATAAGAAACAGAATTGTTCACGACTATTTTGGTGTGGATGCTGAGATTATCTGGGTTGTCATTGAAAAAGACCTGTTTGAATTAAAAAAGCTAATTGCACTAGCATTAAAAAAATAATTAATTCCCTTCCTTTTATTTATTAGACTTATACAGTTGTGAAAAATAAATCTGCTCTCTCATTAATCTTCCTGACAGTCTTTATAGATCTTCTCGGCTTTGGAATCTTAATTCCTATCCTTCCGGCATTTGCTACAAAAGTTCTTGGAGTTGATGAAGCTGCAATAGGTATAGCAATTGCATCTTATTCTTTCATTCAATTCATTTTTAATCCTGTTTTCGGAAAATTATCTGACAAGCACGGAAGAAAACCGGTAATTATATTTTGTCTCCTGATGAATGCGCTTGGTTATGTGATTTTTGCATTTACCAGTTCATACATTCTCTTGTTGATTTCCAGAATAGTTGCTGGTATTGGCGGAAGCAGTATTTCAGTTGCACAGGCATACATAGCCGACGTAACTACCAAAGAAAACAGATCAAAAGGAATGGGGCTGATCGGTTCTGCTTTTGGTTTGGGATTTGTATTCGGACCGCTAATCGGCGGTTTCCTTGCAGAGTACGGTTATTTGGTGACTGGTCTCGCTGCCGGAGGTTTTTCATTAATCGCTTTTGTAGTTACGCTGATTTTTCTTCCTGAATCACTAACTAAGAGTGAAGAATCAATTTCTGAAAAGCAAATTACAAAGAGAAAGTTAATTGATTTCGAAGCGCTTAAAAAAGTTTTTAATGAACCGGGCAGGGCAGTATACATAATTTTATTTTTCATTCTTGTTTTTTCATTTGCAAATATTTACGGCACATTCGCTTTGCTTGGAATTCAGGTTTATGGTTTTACCGATCTGCAGAATGGATATTTATTCGGAATTACCGGGCTGACTTC
>DATDOL010000162.1:0-5168 GCA_035293265.1 Ignavibacteriaceae bacterium
TAATGTAAAACCAATATGGTTTCGTTGTGTCTCCGTATCAAAAGCACCATGAAGAGTAAATTCGTCTATAAAAAGTGTTCCATATAGGTGAGTGTTTTTAATATGATTCCGCGAACTGACGCCTGCAAAAAATTGTGCATTGCTTCCTGCTGCATTGACCTGCCGGCTTAAGTAATGATCAACTAAACGAAAAAACATGACTGGAATTAAATATAAAAATTCAAGCTCATCTGCATAAACGATCGATTCGCCGATCGAAAAGTCGAGTCCGGTTGTTGGATAGAATGTCAATGTATGTGAAGCAATGAACTTATCGCGAAACAAAAATCTTTGAGTGCCGTCATCTGTATAGTAGATACTTGCTGAATCAATTACATCAGATGCAAGCCAGCCATGAAAATAATTAAACCTCAGCCACTCAACGGGATAAACATCAAGACGAATGAATGGAAATGATGGAGCTTTTTCTGAAAGAACTAATAAACCATTTTCTGCGTAACCCCATTCCATAAAATCTTTACCGACAGCAAAACTTCCCCACTTCCAATCCGTTGCGAGAACACCTTTCGATTCGCTGTATTCAATTTTATCGGATGGATAATCATAAATAGTCTCATCGCTTCTTTCATTAACACCGGTTACTGGTGTGAACTCTTTATTTTTGTCGAGCGTAGTACCTGTTTCAGTATTGTCCCTGAAATCAAAGCTGAACCCTAAAACATCCTCTATATAACCTTCAGTGTATATCCCATTCCAGAAGTGAGTTCTTTTTTCCTTATCCAATGAACCGATTTCCAAACCAAGTATTAAGTTTGCATTCATTTTAAAATGACTGTCATCGTAGGAAAAAAATCTCCATCTCCCTAAAGGATCTTCACTGACAACATTAAGATGCTTTTGGTCACCAACCTGACCGTTGATAAACCAGGTTTCATGGAAATAATCTTTTTTAAAGAAAACTAGTTCCGCTTTTTCAAGTGAAGTCAATTCATCAATTTTTTTTTCTGCCTCTGATAATTTTTCTAAAATATACAGTTTGGGAAGTGGTCTGATCAGATCATTAATTTCAATTATTCCCTTCTGACTTAGCCTGCGGAGATAGTTATAAACATCCTGGTATAACGGCTCATAGACGACCTGGGAAAATGAAACCGAATTGTAAATTAATAGGATAAAAAATAATATTACAAATTTTGTATTTAGAATTTTGAATGGCCGCAAATCATTTTCCCGAAATAAATTCTTTGATTTTCTCTACAACAAATTTTTGCTGATCAGCAATTAATTCGGGATAGATTGGTAAAGCTATTGAAGTATCGCCTGCCTGTTCCGCTAGTGGGAATTCGCCTTTCCTGTAATTCAAATCTGCAAAACATTCCTGAAGGTGAAAAGGAACAGGATAATAAATTTCAGTACCGATATCATTGGCAGAAAGAAACTTTCTTAATTCGTCTCTCTTTTCAACTCTGATTATATATTGGTTATAGATATGATAATTTCTGATCCCCGATTTGTAAACCGCTTTAGGAATAAGCACTTTATTTTTTTTATCAAATTTTATTCGCCCTGTTTCCTCTGATAATCCTGATTCAATAAAAAGTTTATTGTAATGTTCTGCGTTCTTTCTCCTCTGTTCAGACCAGCTATCGAGGTAAGGAAGTTTAACTCTAAGTACAGCAGCCTGAATTGCATCCAGTCTGAAATTTCCGCCAATCACTTTATGAAAATATTTCGGCTCACCGCCGTGAACTCTTTTGATTTTCAATTTAAATGCGAGATCATCATCATTTGTTGTTACTAAACCACCATCACCGTAACAGCCGAGATTTTTGCTCGGGAAAAATGAAAAGCATCCGATGTGACCGATTGTTCCTACAAATTTTCCATCTTTGTATTGAGTTCCGATTGCCTGTGCAGCATCTTCTATTACCACTAAATTATTTTTCTTTGCAAACTTCATGATCGGTTCCATATCAGCACTCTGACCATACAAATGTACAGGTATTATTGCCTTGGTTTTTTTCGTTAATTTTTTTTCGGCATCCGACGGATTTATATTAAATGTAACCGGATCGATATCGGTTAGTACAGGAACTGCATTTAATCTCGAAACAACTCCAGCAGTTGCAAAGAATGAATAAGTCGGAACAATTACTTCATCACCGGGTTTCAAATCAATTGCCATCAGGGAAAGCAGGAGAGCATCTGTTCCGGACGAAACACCGATTGCATTTTTGCATTTTAAATAATCGCAAAATTCGTCTTCCATTTTTTGAACTTCCGGACCAAGAATAAAATATTGTGATTCTGCTACACGTAAAATTGCCTCATCTAGTTTTGATTTTAATGAATGATACTGTGGTTTTAAATCTAAAAGGGGAACCTTCATAATTTTCCTTAAAATATTGGTTTTAAAGTTAGTGAGAAATGAAAGTAAATACTACTTATTTGCGTTGATCCGGTGAGTAAATAAAATCTTTTTCAATGTTCCTGAATAATTTTGCGGCTAAATCTTTTTTAGAGACAAGTGGTTTTTTTACCTTCCAATCAATATTCAAATCATGATCATTAAACAAGATAGTTCGTTCGTGTTCTTTGCTGTAATATTCAGTGCACTTATAAACAAAAATTGCTTCATCGGATAAAACAGAAAATCCGTGCGCCATCCCCGGCGGTATCCAAATTTGTGTATTCTTATCAGAATTTAGCGGATGAGCATAATATTTTCCAAAGGTTGGTGAATTAAACCTAATATCAACCGCAACATCAAGAACGTTACCCGATATTACGTAACAAAGTTTGCCCTGAGCTTTTTCTCCTACCTGGTAATGCAATCCTCTTATAGTTCCTTTAACGGATTTTGAAACGTTATCCTGCACAAAATTAGTTTCAATTCGAAATTCTTTATACTTCTTCTTACTGAATGATTCATAAAAATATCCCCTGTTATCTTTGAAGACGTCAGGTTCGATAATAAGAAGCCCTTCAATATTTGTTTTTATTATTTTCACTTGTGCTCTTTAAGGATTTTTTCAAGATAATCCCTGTAAAGAGAACCTGGCATATCTTCAATCAGCTTTGTAAATTTATTTTTGTCAATAAACTTTCTGTAGTAAGCAATTTCTTCCAGGCATGCAACTTTTAAACCCTGCCTGTCTTCGATGACACCAAAAAAATTAGAAGCAGCCAATAAAGCTTCGGGTGTTCCTGTATCAAGCCAGGCAACACCTCTGCCGATTTTTTCAACATTCAATTCACTCATTTGCAAATATGTTTTGTTAACATCGGTTATTTCAAGCTCTCCACGTTTGGATGGTTTTAAATTTTTTGATATTTCCACAACCTTGTTATCATAAATGTAAAGCCCGGGTATAGCAAAATTGGATTTTGGTTTTGATGGTTTCTCTTCAATCGAAACAGCTTTTCCCTGTTCATTAAATTCAACTATACCATATCTTTGAGGATCTGTAACCTGGTAGCCAAAAATTGTAGCGCCTTTTTCTTTATTGAGTGCATCGTAAAAAAAATCGAGGTAACCGTAAAAAATATTATCCCCCAAAATCAAGCAAACAGAACTACTACCGATAAATTTTTCACCTAAAATAAAAGCTTCGGCAATACCATTTGGTGCAGGCTGTTCAATGTAACTTAGTTGTAATCCTAATTGAGATCCGTCCCCAAACAATTGTTTGTAAAAGGGAATTGTTTCCCGATTGGAGATAATCAGAATTTCTTTTATTCCTCCAAGCATCAAAATGGACAGGGGATAATAAATCAGCGGCTTGTCATAAATGAGTGTTAACTGCTTGCTGTAAACTTTTGTAATCGGGTAAAGCCGTGAGCCTGCACCTCCGGCTAAAATTATTCCTTTAACGTTATACTTATTGCGTTTCTGTTTACTTTCGGGATTTATCATATAAATGTAAATATATAAATAAACTTAGTTATATCTTGGATTGACGTCTGAAATGAAAAT
Source organism: Ignavibacteriaceae bacterium (assembly GCA_035293265.1). Taxonomy (GTDB): domain Bacteria; phylum Bacteroidota; class Ignavibacteria; order Ignavibacteriales; family Ignavibacteriaceae; genus DATDOL01. The sequence goes on from DATDOL010000162.1 coordinate 3,977, forward strand.
ATCTTAAACATTAAAGAAGCGTCCCGCTCAGCACAAGTATGGCTACAGTAAAATAAATGACCAGGCCAGTTACATCGCACAAAGTTGCAATCAAAGGAGCAGAGGAAGTTGCCGGATCAGCACCAAGTTTTTTAAGAATGAATGGCAGCATTGAACCGGAAATGGTTCCCCATAAAACAATCCCAACAAGTGAAATCAGCACTGTTATACCGATCAAAAACCAATATGATGAAATAACATGAAACAGATTTGCAAGTATAGCAACCTGCAGAAATCCAATTGCTCCGAGAATACCACCAAGCAGCAACCCCGATAGAATCTCGCGGCGCATTATCAGCCACCAATCGGATAAATTAATTTCACCTACAGCCATAGCCCTGATAACTAACGTGGCAGCTTGTGAGCCCGAATTTCCTCCGCTTGAAATTACCAATGGAATAAATATTGAAAGAACAACTGCCCTGCTTAATTCGTTTTCAAAAAATCCCATTGCAATGGCTGTAAGAATTTGGGCAACGAATAAAATTGTAAGCCAGATCGCACGCTTTCTTACCATTGAGAGAATTGAAATGGTCGGGAACGGTTCTTCCAGTGCCGCGACACCGGCAATTTTCTGAATGTCTTCAGTTGCTTCTTCTTCTGCAACATCAAGTACGTCATCGACGGTAACAATACCAATCAGAATTCCTGAATTATCTACAACGGGAAGTGCAACCCTGTCATATTTTTTAAATAGCTCAACTGATTTTTCCTGGTCATCGTTTACATTTAAAGCTACAAAGCTTTCATCCATCAGGTCAATAACTTTTTTGTCAGGTGATGCGAGAATAAATTCTCTTATTTTTATATCATCAATAAGTTTACCCTTCTCATCCAAAACATAAACGACATTTAAAGTTTCACTGTCTCTTCCATTTTCGCGAATATATTTTAACGATTCTTCAATAGTCCATTCCGGTTTTACGGCAATGTAATCGGGAGTCATCAACCGACCAACGCTATTCTCGGGATAACCGAGCAATGTTAATGCGGTTTTTCTTTCTTCAGTATTAAGGAGATGAATTAATTGTTTTGCAGCAGAACTCGGAAGTTCTTCCAGAAGAGCGGTACGGTCATCAGGCGACATTTCATTAAGTATTGCAGTAACTTCGCCTTTACCCATAGCCTTTAATAATTGATCCTGAACATCGAA
>DATDOL010000163.1:0-8786 GCA_035293265.1 Ignavibacteriaceae bacterium
TCTCAACTCATAAAGTTCGTCTGTACTCAGTTGATTTACCAACTGACCTTCCACTTTAATATTTCCTTCATCCGGTTTTAATAAACCGACAATGTGTTTTATTAAAACACTCTTGCCGCATCCGCTTCTGCCGATGATTACAAGAGTTGCACCTGTATCAATATCGAGGTTAACTCCACGCAATACGTGGTTTTTCCCAAACGATTTATGGAGATTTCTGATTTCTATCATATAAATTTTACCTATGTAAAGATAAGCTTTTGATTTGAAAATTAATTTGATAAATGGTTAGTGAAGTTTTTGAGACATTAATTAAATTCCATATGATCTTTAATATCATTATGAGGATTAAAAAAATGAACCCAGCACTACAAACTTTGATTTTGGTTTTTTCATTGTTCGCAGTTGATTCAGCTCAAACTTACTACCCATCCTATTACGAACAGAATAAATTTAATATTGCTTCGCCAGGTGCATTGAAATCCGGACTTTATGGATACGATAATCCTGCATTGCTTTCACTGCAGCCTTCGCCGGACATTTATTTTACCTGGAATAATGAAACCGGATCATTCAGCGATTTTCAGAACTGGGGATTATATACTGCCCTACCCTATTTTGGTTTTAGCATGGTAAATAATAAGACTGATGCCGGAAGCTTTCTTGATTATAAACTTTCTGCCGGTGTTGGAAATTCTGTTGCAGGATTCGGTGCCGGGATCGGCTGGGCGTCAGAAGAAACTTACAATGTTGATCGGGCTACATATTACACAACCGGTTTGTACTACCGGCCGGCTTCTTACTTTTCAATCGGAGTTATCGGAAATCTTCCAACAAAAGGTTACGGGGAAGGAATTCTTGATCTTGCAGTAAGACCTTTAACTAACGAGGTTCTTACTTTATTTGGTGATTATCTACTTAGAAAAAATTTAACTGCAGGTGAAAATACCTGGAGTGCAGGAGTAATTGTTGAACCGGTGGATGGATTACGCATTAGTGGAAGATATTTTGAAACAGAAATATTTAATGTCGGTGTTCATCTCAGCTTAGGCGGAATTGGAATTACAGCGCAAACTCATTTTCCAAATGAAGGCAGTGGTTCTTATCAAACTTATGGGATCAGGGCAGGTGCTTATGACAGAACATTTTTTTCGGACATCGGTTCCGGCAATGATTATGTTGAACTTAATATGAACGGAACGGTTAAATATCAGCGCTTCAGGTTTTTTGATGATTCAAAAACTCTTATTGAAATTCTTGAACAGATCGATGCGGCGAAAAATGATAAATCTATTTCCGGAATTGCGATAAACACCTCTGGTATGAATATAAACCGCGAAATGCTTTGGGAGATAAGAGAAAAATTAAAGGAGTTTAAATCAACCGGCAAAAAAGTTGTGATTTACATTGACGGTGCAGGAATGAATGAAATACACTTAGCTTCTGTTGCCGATAAAATAATTTTAGATCCTGTTGGTAGTGTTCAGCTTCCAGGGGTTGTATGGGGAAGACAATATTACAAAGGTACGCTTGAAAAACTCGGGATCGGGTTTAATGAATTGAGATATTTCAAATACAAATCTGCAGTCGAAACATTTGCAAATGATAAAATGAGCGAAGCAGACAAAGAACAGCTTCAAAAATTAGTTGATGATTATTATGAGTTTGTACGAAAGGATATTTGTGATGGAAGAAATATCTCTTTAAATGACTTTGACGATTTGGTTGATAACAAATATTTCATCCTTCCAAATGAAGCTGTCGAGCTCGGATTAGTTGATACTCTTGCAAGATGGGACAGTATTAAAGATATAGTAAAAGATTTTGAAGGAGAGAAGAAAAGTTTGGTGAGTCCTAACTCACTTATTCAATTCAAACTTCCTGAAGACGATTACTGGGGAAAGAAACCTCAGATAGCAGTTATTTATGCAGTCGGAGTTTGTGCAATGGATGAAGGAATTAAAGCAAGGACTTTAGTAAACTATGTTGAGGATGCTGTCGAAGATGACAATGTAAAAGCAATTATACTGCGGGTTGATTCACCCGGCGGTGAAGCGCTTCCATCGGATTATATAGCTGAAGCATTAAGAAAAGGTAAAGGCAAAAAACCAATTATTGTTTCGCAGGGTTTTGTTGCGGGTTCCGGCGGATATTGGCTTTCTATGTATGGTGATAAAATTGTGTCTTCTCCTATAACAATCACAGGTTCGATTGGAGTTATCGGTTCATTCTTTTATAACAAATCTTTTAAAGAAGAGATTGGTGTCAGTACGGATTTTGTGAAAAGAGGTAAGCATGCCGAGCTTGGTTACGGAATGAGATTTCCTTTTTTCGGGCTTACATTACCTGACAGGAATTTTACAGATGAAGAAATGTTGAAAGTTGAATCTGTAATTAAAACTTTCTACAATGACTTTGTTAACCGTGTTGCTGAAGGAAGAGGATTGTCAACGGAAGAAATTGAAAAAATAGCTCGGGGAAGAGTCTGGAGTGGGAAAGATGCTTTGAATAACGGACTTGTTGACATACTTGGCGGATTATCCACTGCAATTGAACTTGCTGTAACTGAATCGGGTTTGAAAAATTGTAAATATGATTTAGTGCAATTTCCGCCTCCGGGCTGGTTTAATTTTGAAAGCATTCTCCCCGGTTTTCTCGGTGTAAATAAATTTATGATTGAAGAGGATCCTATTGTCACTGATTTAAAGTTCAGACTTGGGAATAACGGCACGCCTATGCCGATTATGCCGATGAGCGATATGGAATTGCTAATTAGTGAATGACAAAGATAGTGCTGTCACAGTTCGACCGTGACAGCAAATTTAATTAAAGCTTTTCTGGCAGCGTATGTTTTCTGCCCATATTTTCTATTTTCAACCAATTCATTAACGGCGCAAAATAATCTGCCATTGCTTTTGCATTTAAATCAGAACCTACATTATCCTTTAAATGTTTTCTCCAGTCAACCGTTGCACCGGGATACATTAAATCTTTAAGGAATTTTCCTACTTCTTTATTGCCGTAATAATTTGTCGCCCTCGGATTTTGTTTCAGAATTTTATTTGCAATATGATCGTGAAACTGGAAAAGAAGCACATTCGAAATTGCATAATCATAATACTGTGCAGCGTCGTCGTTAATGTGAGTCTTTGTTGAAGCATCGCAATATTCTTCACCCCTTTCATTCGGCGGAACAACTCCCTGGTATTTTTTTACTAGTTCCCACCACTTGCTGTTGTACTGATCTTTCGGAAGATTATTTGTATATAATTCATACTCAAATTCCGTCATCGCTCCGGCACTCCACGGAATGAAAACAATATAATCCAATGCTTCATTGAGCAGATTAATTGATTCATCGATCAAGGCAGCACCTTTGGGCAGAAGATTCATTTGTTCCAGGAACGGCTTCTGCAAAGATGCCAGTCCAATCAGGCTTCCGACGGCTTCGTGATAACCGCGGTTTGCGCCTTCTCTCAGCAATGGAGGAACATCCGGATTTGTGTAACTCAAATAATAATAAATGTGTCCAAGTTCGTGCAATGAAGTGCTCCACCATTTTGTATCCGGTACTATGCTCATTAAAGATCTTACATCATTTTCAAGATCCATATGCCATGCAGATGCGTGAGTGTTTTTCCTATAACCTGCATCGGGAGGAACAGGATACAAACTTGATTTTTCATAAAATGATGCGGGCAGTTTTTCAAATCCCAAGCTCACATAAAATTCTTCTCCCTTCTTAACAATCCAATCGACTGAATAATTTTTAAGCTTATCATCAAGATTTATTCCTTCAACATTTATCATCCCCTGCCAGTCCTGTCCCCATCTGTTCGGTAGCCAGTGTGCAGGCAGCATTTCCGGAACTTCTGTTTTATATTTTGCTGCAAGATGATAGCGAGCCCAGGTGTGCAATTCTCGGTACAGCGGCCAGATTTCATTTATGATTGTTCTGCAGAGAGCTCTTATTTCATCAACTGTCATTCCATAATCGGAAACCTGGTAAGCAAAAAAATCTTTATAACCTAAAGCCTGCACAGTCTGGTTTCTTAATCTCTGAAGATCGGCTAAACCATCTTTTAATTTTTTACCAACATCCTTACTTGCTTCCCAGATTTTTAATCTTTTGTTAAGATCAATTTCAGATATTAGAAGCTCGTCAATTTTATTTGTTGAAATGGATTTTTTGTCAAGCTTAAAATCAAAACCGTAAAGAATTTCAGTCTGCTTTGTGCCGGCTTTTATTTTTTCTTTTACCAGGTCGCTGACTGTTTCGGGATTATTAGCTGCAAGGTACAATATTCTTGTCAACTGCCTGATCTGCAAATCGGTAAGCTTTTGTTTCTGTTCAAGATACTTCTTTGCAATTCCAATATTTTCCGAACTGCCTGTAAATCGAGCGTATTCATCCTGGGTATTCTGAGCATATTTTGCTGTCATCGTATCGCCTTCAACAATTTTTGTGTTCAGTCTCCACTCACCTTCATTCCAGTTGAAGTAAAGTTTTTGATATTCTTTGTTATATTCATCAAGATATGCCTGCACTTCGTTCTGAAAATCATCCGATTTTGAACAACTTATGAGCAGTATAGATAAAAAAGTAAGAATAAACATTTTAACTTTCATCTTTTCTTCCAGGGTTTTGTTTGAAATGATAAGTGAATAATTAAATCTATTAAATAGATTACAGTACTAAAAGATATTTATCCGTCAGTAAGCTAGTGTTTTGTGCATCTATTTTAGTTTTTGATTCGCTGTTCTGCAATCAATCCGTATCTGCTTGTCGGTTCAAGCGATTTAACAATATTCCATTGCTCAAAAAATTTTTCCTCAATTCTTTTTTTCTCTGACTGGTCCTTAATCGTCTCCGAAAATTTCTCATACGCAAGAGCTAATCTTGCATGTGCTCTTTGGTCATCAATCATGACAGGCAAAGTTTTCTCCATTAAAGTAATTGCACGTTTGTATTGACTTTTTTGGAAGCAAATCCAGCCCAAAGTATTTTGAAACTTGCAAATCTCTTCAGCTTTTTTTGTTTTATCTTTCCGGCATAAGTTTAAAGAATTGTTCACCATACGTTCTGCTTCGCTAAAGTTTACTCCCTGTTCAAGATAAATGTTTGCGAGGTTATTCAGTGCTGACTGCATCATTCCCTCTTCATTCAATGGATCAATTTGCATTGCACTCTTATATTTTTCTACAGCTTCACTTACATCACCGCACACTGCAAGATAATCCGCCAGGATAATTGAATACTTTGCACTGGAAGGAAATAAGTTTACAACATGCTTGAATAATTTTACTGCTTTATCCGGCTGATTCATTAATTCAAAACAGCCCGCGAGATTCTGGTAAGGATCCGGTTTTCTTTGATTCTTTGCATCTGCATAAAAGGGATCTAGTTTAATAACTGTTTCAAAATTTTTAACTGCGCGCTCATAGTTACCAATATTTTTGTAGCACAATCCGAGATTATAATGAGCACCGGGTAAGTTGTAATTTAACTCAACCGCTATTTCATATTGTGGTACAGCTTCAGTGTATTTTTGGAAATCGTAATAAGTATTGCCTTTTACATGGTAAGCTTCACTGCTGGTATGGTTAAGCATAATTGCTTTATCACATTCCTGTCTGGCCCATTCATAACAATTTCTGTCACCCTTATTCCAGTACCACTCCATTAATACTTTTGCATCTTCAAGATGGACATTTGTTGCATATTTTTTATAGCCGGCTTTTTTATAGTAGTCTGCAGATTTTCTGTAGTTTATATCAGAACTGTTATAATCTAATACCACAAGAAAATTCTTTGCAATTTCGCTATAGCAAACCGCGCTATCATATTCACTCCCGCCGGTTATTGCATAAATATTTAAAGCGAAATTAAATTCATCAATTGCTTTGGGGAATTCATTTAATTTTGAAAGCACGGTCCCGTACATTTGATGAAGTTCTGCGTCAAGAAAAAAAGAATTAACACTTTCGGTTGATACAGCATGCTTAAGATATTCCTTTGCAGAATTCAGATACTGCTCATAAATTTGTAGATTATTTGAATGCGGAGGGGTGGCGGCAAGATAATAATAATATTTACCCAGCATACTCATTAGTAATTTTTTCTTAACGACAGAAGCTTCAACTGTTTCAATCTCCACTTTAACTTTCAGATTAACAACGTTTTTAACCAACTCAGGATCGCGTAAAATATTACCGGTATCAATACAAGCCTGGATTTCTTCGTGAGCAAATTTCAATTTTTTCATCGTCTCGGCTGTCTCAATATATCCTCTTGAATATTCCGGCCAAACCTTTAGCAATCTTTTCTGAACAACAAATGCTTCACTTAAGCTTCCTGATTCACGAAGAGCTTCACCATATCCGTCAAGCAAAGCCTGCCTTTCCGGTTCATCAAAAAGAGCATGGCGGAAATATTCAGCAGCTTTTTTGAATTCCTCAGATGCTTTGGTATGATTACCCGAATTAAGTTCACGTTCACCTTTTCTGTTATGAATCCATCCCATCGTCTGAAGAAGATCTGTAAAAACTTTATCTTTCGGAAGTATCTCAATTGCTTTTAGTCCGTTTTCTTCAGCTTCATCAAATTTATTCAGATTATATAAAGCGACACTTTTATTGTAGAAAAGAACAGCATCTTGTTTGAGACTAAGCTCGATAGATTTGCTAAATAACTTCATCGCTTCCTGGTAATTCTGCTGCTTTAGCTTTATCAAACCTTCAAGATTATATACATAAAACAAATTAGGATCTATCTCTTTTATTTTTTCCAGTTCAGCAAGTGTTCTTTGTTCATCTTTATAGATATCCCAGTATATTTTTGCAAGGTTATATAGCGCTTCTCTGCCGATTAATTGTGGACTCAGTTCAATCGCTTTCTGATAACGAAATACTGCATCAGGATACAAATCATCCATATCCAGTGCAACACCAAGGTTATAATGTGATTTTGCAAATTGCGGATCGAAGCGGACGCTTATTCTCCATTTATCTATGGCATCCCGAAGCAGGTCTTTCCGTGTTTTATTCTTCTCATAATGTCCGAATAAGTAGTTCCCATCTAAAAAATTCTTATATGCCTGCCAGTCTGAAGTTCCAACATTTTCCGTGAGGTTCAGAATTACCATATATGTAAGCTGATCAAGAACATACGGGATTCCCTCAGAAAGATTTTTTTCCTTTATTGTTTCGGAAGGCCAGCTTGCTTCAAAGTAAGTTATTCTGTTTGATTTCCAGAACTGTAATAAAGAAAATCTACTTTCAAGACTAAGGATAAGTTTGTTTCCCGAACCATATTGCTGTAAGGCACCTGAGATATATTTCCCACCGAATATTTTCAGCAAAAGAGAAAACACCGCGCCTAATGGAATTTTGACAGGACCAATTGAAATATCACCCAGCTTCTGGAAATCAATTGTAACTTCACCACCAGCTATATTAAGTTCCTGAATTTTTCCTTGATTAAGTACCTGTGATCTTCCTTTCGTTGCATCCTTTAAATCAGCAAGCCAATATTGTTTGAGCTCCTCGCTCTTTCCAAGCTCTGCAATATCCCGCAGTCGGGTCATAAATATATCATCGATACCCGAAGCAACTCCATCGTAATCTTTATTCCCTGTTTCATTTATTATTGGAAGAACATTTAATGATCCACGGCTTCCTTTAAGCGGTTTAATGATGAAGAACCAGAACAGAATAATTAATATTATCAGGAATATTATTATTTCAAACATGTACCAAGCGAGAGTCAGCAGTTTACTCCGAATCCATTCGACGCCTTCTTCAATGAAACTAAATACTGATTGTGCCTGCGGAATTTCAAATGATAATTTTTCCAGCGATTGTTCTTCACCATACAATGTTAAAATCGATATATTATACCGACCTGGTGAGAGACTCATAATTGAAGCAGAATCCGGTATCAGAGTCAATGAAGCAACAACCTGGTTCCTTCTGTAAAAAATTGAATCTCTCCTGATCGAATATTTCATCAGGATTATTTCACCGGCATGTGACCTGGTTTCCAAAACGCGGATAGTTATCTCTTCGCTGGCATACCCTTTCAGGAGAATCCAAATTGGAATTGAATAATTTTTTTCTGTGATTTTAACTATTGATGTGTCAATAAGTACAATTTGATTTTCCTGATCGGGAATTTCTGTCTGCTTAACCGGCAGGGGCGAAGACAGACTCACCGAAAGATTTATTAAGCTAATTAAAAACGAGATTAGCAGGAATTTCATTTTATAAAATATCATTCCACTGGCCTTTCGTTTTTGTTAAAATTATATATCTGCTTCTGGAAGAGCTTCTAAGAACTGTGTTAAGTTAATTAATTGAAGTAATAAATTAAAAATTAAATCTAAGCCGGAAAATTACTTCTACTTAAATATCTGGCTGAAATGATGGTCCATATGGTCAACGTAATCTTTGATGAGCAGAAAAAGATTTTCCGCTATTTCCCTGTTGTCTGTTGAAACACATTTTAAAGCAAGTCTGTCTTCAGGAAAATTTATAATGATGCTATGCAGATGCAGATTATAAATCTTCCATAGTTCGAGGAGAAACTTTGAGTCGGGCTCGTTGTATCTTTGAATTTTGACCCAATGCTCTTGTTCATACGGTAAGACTTTGAACGGTACATTTTCAAATTGTGCTCGCACAAACCGGTGATGATTGTTTGCTGCAGAGTCTATTAAATGACCAAGAATTTCTTTCTTTGACCATTTATTTGGAGCAGGTTTTCTTCTCAGGTCTTCTTCTGAATA
>DATDOL010000164.1:0-8504 GCA_035293265.1 Ignavibacteriaceae bacterium
CTAAAAAAGTTGTGTTAATTTAATCACTGTTATGCTGTGTTATATATCATTAAATTTAAATCTCTTAATAATTTGTAATTGATTACATTAAAAAATTAAAATTAAATGGAACAGAAAAAATTACTTTGGGTTGATGACGAAATTGATCTGCTGCGATCTCATATCATCTTTTTATCAGAAAAAGGATTTGATGTGGATACTGCAACCAATGGTGAAGATGCAATTTCTGCGGTGAAAGAAAAAAATTATGATCTGATTTTTCTTGATGAGATGATGGCTGGTATGGGAGGGCTGGAAACTTTAGGTCGGATTAAAGACATAAATAATAATATTCCCGTTGTGATGATAACTAAAAGTGAAGAAGAATCACTTATGGATGACGCTATTGGTGGTAAGATTCACGACTACCTTACAAAACCAGTTAATCCGAGCCAGGTTTTGTTAGTCTGCAAAAAAATTCTTGAAGGTAAAAGGATTTCTGGTCAGTATGCTGCAAAAGATTATCTTCAGGACTTTAATCAGATTTCGCAAGCGCTACTGACTGAACTTGACTTTGCTGAGTGGATTGAGATTTATCTCAAATTGGTTGGATGGTCAATAGAACTTGACCAACATTTTGAAATAGGATTAAAGCAAACACTCAATGATCAATGGAAGGAAGCTAACAGGGAATTCTCCCGGTTTGTAGAAAAGAATTATACCAGATGGATTAATTCCAAAGATGATATCAACACTCCTGCTTTAACCACAGAAATAACTGAAAAATATGTACTAAACCATCTTAACAATGAAAAAGTCAGCGTCTTTTATTTCGTACTTGATTGTCTTCGACTGGATCAATGGATGATAATGGAAAAGCATCTCATCGACTTTTTTAAAATTAAGAAGGATTATTATTATTCCATACTTCCAACAGCAACACCTTATTCCCGTAATTCTTTATTTAGTGGATTGTACCCTGCTGAGATTGAAAAATATTATCCTGATCTCTGGCATGGCAATGATGATGATGAAAGAAGTATGAACAAGCATGAAAAAGAACTGCTTCAGCTTTTACTCGAAAGGAAAAAGATAAGATTGCGTAATGAAGTAAAATATATTAAAATTATTGATCCTGAAGTCGGGAGAAATTTTGAGCAGAATATTTATTCATATCAGACAAATCATTTTACGGCAATAGTAGTAAACTTTTTGGATATGATTGCTCACGGCAGATCCGATTCGGATATATTAAAAGAAATTGCTCCTGATGAAGCAGCTTACAGATCATTAACGAATAGCTGGTTCACTCATTCTTCATTGCTTAACACGTTCAGAGTTCTCTCGAAAATGAGCAATGTAAAAATTGTTATTACAACTGATCACGGAAGTATACGATCTTTGAGAGGAGCAAAAGTGCTTGGTGATAAAGAGGCATCTACAAATCTTCGATTTAAATATGGACGCAATCTAAAGGCTGAAAGTAAAAATGCAATCTTCGTTAAAAATCCGGCAGATTTTAAATTACCCAAAAGAGGAGTTACGATAAATTATATCATCGCCAAAGAAGATTATTATTTTGTTTACCCGACCGATTATCATAAATATCTTACACATTATAAAGATACATTTCAGCATGGAGGTATTTCACTCGAAGAAATGATTTTACCGGTCATAACTATGGAACCGAAATAATCGTGTTAAAAATTCCTTCTACGAAAATCGTAACGAGTGAAGACGAAACTACAGTACTCGCATCAGAATTTGCACCGTTGATTAAACCGGATGATAAAATAGTTTTAAACGGTCAGCTTGGAAGCGGTAAAACATTTTTTATCAAAAAAGCTCTTTTGTCATTTGGAATTAATAACGTGATTAGCCCGACATTCGCAATTGTTAATGAATACAATGGGAGAAATAAAATATATCACTTTGATTTTTTCCGATTGAAGAACATAAAAGAACTTTTGGATATTGGCTGGCAGGATTATATGAACGATGATAGTGCAATCAGTTTTATTGAATGGGGAAATCTTTTACCTGCTGCATTACCTGCAACAAGATTGGAAATTTCTATTGAAGTGAATGAAAATTTAAATCGTGAATTCAGCTTTCAGAAATATGAATGATCTCAAACCAATTTTAGCAATAGAAACCTCTGATGTTTTATGTGGTTGTGCATTGTATTTCTCAGAGGAACATTTTTATTCAACATCACTGGTTCTTAAAAACTCACATTCTTCAAAATTATTTTCACTAATTGAATATATTTTAAAGGAAAGCAGAATTGATCCTCAAGAACTCGATTCGGTTGCAGTTTCTGAAGGTCCAGGATCGTTTACCGGTTTACGAATCGGAATGTCAGCCGCAAAGGGAATAGCAGTTGGAGCCGGTTTGCCGATTGTTCCCGTTCCAACTTTTGAGGCGTTTGCTTTCCAGTTATCTCATTTTCTAAACGACTGTACAAATTTTATAATTGCAAACCGGGTTAATAAGAATGAGGTATACTATGCTAGGTTTCAAGTTGATAGTAATAATTATATATTTGTAGAACAGCTAACCATCTTGAATAATACTGATTTTATACGAAAATCAACGAATATTAAAACTTTTGGCAATGCTGCAAGCATTTTGGGAGAACCTGTTAGTGAGAGGAAGACTCCCTCTGCACCAGCACCTGAATTTGTAGCAAGCTGGGCAAGGAATTTTGGAATGAACAGAAAAACTTCAAATTATGATTATCTTGAACCAAATTATTTGAAAAACTTTCACATAAAGGAGAAAAAGCAATGAGGAGTAAAATTAATATTCTTGTCTTACTTTTTACCTCGATGGGTTTTGCTCAATTAATTGGTCCTAAATTGGTAATTCAGCAAACTTCTCATGATTTTGGCGATATTTTACAGGGAGAAAAAGTTACACACACTTTTTTTCTCACCAACAGCGGAGGGGATATTTTGAAAATCTCTGATGTACGAGCTTCCTGCGGCTGTACTGCTGTTAAACCTGAAAAAAATGAACTTGCACCGGGTGAATCAACAAACCTGCTGGTTTCATTTAATTCTGCCGGCAGAAGCGGTTCACAACTCAAAACAGTTACTGTAAAAACTAACGATCCTGACAACCCCGAGACTGTTCTTACTATAACAGCACATGTTGTTATGGAGAAAAAAGCTGGTACAAGTCAACCGGAAGCATTTTTCCTTGAGACTCAGCACGATTTTGGAAAAGTGATTCAGGGTGAGGTTGTTGAATATACTTTTCAGTTAGAGAATAAAGGCAGTTCGACATTAAAAATAAGTGATATCAAAACTTCTTGCGGATGTACAGCAGCTTTATTGAGTAAAGATTCAATCGAGCCAGGTGACAAGGGTACTTTAATGGTTGAGCTCGATACAAAAAATCGGAGTGGTAAAATGAGCAGAACAATAACTGTTCAAACCAATGATCCGAATGAACCGTCAAAAGTATTGACCGTTTATGCGGACATATTAAAAGAGAGCTAGATGCCCTGGTTTAAAAGATCGAAGCAAAATATTTCTCCCGAAACTCAGAAAAGAGAATTACCGGATGGACTTTGGGAAAAATGTCCGGGCTGTGGAGAGATTATACATAAGAAACAGCTCGAATTGAATTTATGGACCTGTCTTAAATGTAATCATCACTTTCGAATCGGCAGCAGTGAATATATTAAAATTCTGCTGGATCGCAGCAGCTTTAAAGAAATGCACAAAAAAATGAGATCTGCCGATCCTTTGGAATTTGTTGACACAAAAAAGTACAAGGATAGAATTGCATCAACAATTAAAATGCTTGGATTGTATGATGCTGTTCGAATAGGTACAGGTAAAATTGAAGGTTTGGAGATTGCTTTTGGGTGTATGGATTTTAAATTTATTGGTGGAAGCATGGGATCTGTTGTCGGTGAGAAAATTGCAAGGGTGACAGATAAAGCTTTAAAAAGTAAAATTCCGCTTGTGATAATTTCCGAAAGCGGTGGGGCAAGAATGATGGAAGGTGCCTTTTCACTTATGCAATTGGCTAAAACAAGTTCAAGACTGGCAAGACTTGCAGAAGCAAACATACCCTACATTTCTGTTATGACTGATCCGACAACCGGGGGCACAACTGCAAGTTATGCAATGCTCGGCGATATTAATATTGCTGAACCAAATGCGTTAATTGGTTTTGCCGGACCAAGAGTGATTAAGCAAACCATCGGTAAAGACTTGCCGGAAGGTTTTCAGCGATCAGAATTTTTACTCGAGAAAGGATTTGTAGACATCGTTGTTAATAGGCAAAACCTGAAACAAACTCTTCATACGCTTCTTCAATTCATGTCTTAGTGAGTTTCTCAACAATTATTATTTGCTCATCCTAATCTGATTTTTTCATACGATTTAATTCTTAAGATTTATCATTTGGTAAACTAATCTGAATAATATTAATTCAGGTAGTGTTATATCAGACTTATATCACCAAAATATATTTTCTCTGTTTTTCCGTTAGAACCTAAAATGAGATAACCATCCTGATCAATGTCCTCAAAAATTCCACTTCGGATTTTATCCTGCTGTTGAATTGTGATTTTACTCCCAATCATATCACATCTTGATCTCCAGTCATTCAATATGTGTTCAGGTTTTTCTTTAACAATTTCTAATTGTTCTTCAAAGCAATTTAATACTCCAGCTAGAAGAGTTTCTCTACTTATCGTCCTGTTCAGTTCTAGCTTAATTGAAGTCGGTCGGATATTGAACTCGCCAACGAAAGAATTTTGATTTACATTTATTCCCATCCCGACAACAATTCTCTCAATCTTTTTTCCAGCTATTGATGTCTCGATCAGAATCCCTGAGACTTTCTTCCTTTTAATTAGAACATCATTTGGCCATTTTAGTTCACACTTAAGCTGATAAAGATTCTCAATCGATAAAGCAATAGCAAGGGAGGAAGCCAGATTAATCAGACTTAATTTATCCCGAATTAAATTATTATTCCGAAGTAAAATTGAAAATGTAAGATTTTGTTCTTTGATGCTTTGCCAGGATCTTCCCATTCGACCCTTGCCGTGTAATTGCTTCTCTGCGAATAAAACAGTTCCTGAATCCTTGTAAGTTTTTTTTTCTGTAAGCAGTGTTGAATTGGTCGAATCAATTTCTTCTATAAGAAAGAAGTTTCTGCCAATAAATTCTGTATCAAGTTTTAAATCTAAATTTTCGATATCGAGCACAATTATCTCCACGTTTAGCTGAAAAATAATCAAAAAAAATAATACTGTCAGCTTAGTTGACAATTGTAAAACTGTGCTGACATTCTGTCAATATGTCTGCCGATCTTCAAATTCCTGAACTTTTATTGATGACCATTTAAATGCTTATAAATTAAGAACTTATGAGTATCTTACGGAATGGCATAGTCATTGATTTATACAATAATCAAAAAACAATATTCCATTAGAAAGGTGTTCCAATTATGATTTCATTAAAGCTGAGACCTGTGTTTCATAAAAATTTTTCAAATAAAGTTTTTGGAGAAATCCCCTACCCATTCATCTCGCAAAATTCATTCTATCCGAAAGTTGATGTTTTAGAAAAGGAAAACGAATTTTTCTTTTATGTTGAACTTCCTGGTTTAAAGAAAGATGATATTAAAATTGTATTTGAAAACAACTCTCTGAGTATAAGTGCGGAACGAAAAAAATTCCAACCTGAGAATAATGAAACTGAATTCCTAAGACAGGAAATCTTTTATGGAAAATTCAACCGCAATTTTAAAATTATGGGAAAGATTATTCCGGACTCAATCACAGCCAGGTTCGAGAATGGAATATTAATTATAAATATAAAGAAAGTTATCCAGGATAAACCAAAAGATATAAAAATTGAAGTTAGCTGATAAATTTTTGACTGGTGAATTATTCGCCAGTTTTATTTAATTGAAGGAGAAAAAAAATGGGTAAAATAATTGGTATAGATTTAGGGACAACAAACTCTTGTGTTGCTGTTATGGAGGGAAATGATCCGGTAGTCATTCCAAACTCTGAAGGAGGAAGAACAACTCCATCAGTGGTTGCTTTTACAAAAAGTAGTGAAAGACTTGTCGGTCAGCCTGCAAAAAGACAGGCAATCACTAATCCGACTAATACTATTTTCTCAATAAAAAGATTTATGGGTAGAAAAACTGATGAGGTTGAGGTAGAGAGAAAAGAAGTGCCATATCAAATAGTTCCCGGCGATGGTAATAGTGCACGTGTGAAAATTATGGACAGGATATATTCACCACCGGAAATTAGTGCTATGATTTTACAAAAAATGAAAAAGACTGCAGAAGAATATCTAGGTCAGGAAGTAACCGAAGCAGTTATAACTGTTCCGGCTTATTTTAATGATTCACAGCGTCAGGCAACAAAGGATGCCGGAGAAATTGCCGGGTTAAAAGTTAAAAGAATAATTAACGAACCGACTGCCGCAGCTTTGGCTTATGGTCTTGACAAAAAAACCAGCGATCATACAGTTGCAATTTACGATTTAGGGGGTGGTACGTTCGATATTTCAATTCTTCAGCTTGGCGATGGAGTTTTTGAAGTTAAGTCTACTAATGGTGACACACATCTTGGTGGTGATGATTTTGATCAGAGAGTAATTAATTTTCTGGCAGATGAATTTCTAAAATCTGATGGAGTTGATTTAAGAAAAGATCCGATGGCACTTCAAAGATTGAAGGAAGCATCAGAAAAAGCAAAGATTGAATTGTCTTCATCTTCATCAACAGATATTAATCTTCCGTTCATTACAGCTAACCAAGATGGACCGAAACATCTAAACATCAACTTAAGCAGATCAAAATTTGAACAATTAATTCATGATCTGGTTGACAGAACTAAAATTCCTTGCGAAAAGGCTATTAAAGATGCAGGTGTCTCTCCATCCGATATCCATGAAGTGATACTGGTTGGTGGTTCAACCAGGATACCAATGGTTCAGGAACTGGTTAAAAAATTATTTGGTAAAGAACCACATAAAGGCGTTAACCCCGATGAAGTTGTTGCAATTGGAGCTGCAATTCAGGGTGGAGTATTAGCAGGGGATGTTAAAGATGTTCTCTTGCTTGATGTTACTCCGCTATCGCTCGGCATCGAAACTCTTGGCGGGGTGATGACGAAATTGATTGATGCAAATACAACTATTCCAACTAGAAAGAGTGAAATATTTTCAACGGCTTCTGATAGCCAGCCTTCTGTGGAAATACATGTATTGCAAGGCGAGAGATCAATGGCCGGAGATAACCGGACTCTCGGAAGATTCCATCTCGATGGAATTCCACCTGCACCAAGAGGTGTTCCGCAGATCGAGGTGACATTTGATATCGACGCAAACGGAATACTGCATGCAAATGCTAAGGATAAAGCCACAAATAAAGAACAAAGCATCAGGATTACCTCTTCAAGTGGATTATCTAAAGATGAAGTAGAAAAAATGAGACGGGATGCACAGGAACATGCAGCAGATGACAAGAAAAAGAAAGAGGAAGTTGACATAAGAAATCAGGCAGATAGTCTTGTCTTCCAGACCAAAAAACAGTTGGAAGAAATGAAAGACAAAATCACTCCAGATTCAAAAGCTAAACTTGAAGCTGAAATTAAAAAAGTTGAGGAAGCATTAGCTGCCAAAAATCTCGAACAGATAAAATCGGCAACAGAATCGCTTAATAAAGTATGGAGTCAGGTTGCATCAGAACTTTACTCACAAGCTGGTGCTCCAGGTACTGGTGGACCACAACCCGGTCAGCCACAAAGTGGTGAACCAAAGAAGGATAAAAAAGAGGATGTTCAGGATGCGTCTTATGAAGTTGTTGATGATGATGATAAAGATAAAACTTAATTGAAGCGTTAGTTTCCGGGTTTTAAATAAATTAAGACCCGGTACTTTTTCAAACCTATTAAATACTGAATAATTTCAGGAAAACTTTATGAATACAAATAGAGAACTAATATCACTTAAAACTTTCACTGCTAGTTCGATTGAAGAGTTACTGCAGACTCAGAATGTTGTAACTCCATTAGTCGATATTGTTGAACAAAATGATGAGTTTATTCTCATAGCAAATCTACCTGGTTTACAGAGGGATTACCTTCAGGTTAAAGTTGAGGAAAGCAACCTGGTAATATTCGGAAAAATTGGTTACGACACAGCTTCAACCCGAAAATATATTCTGCAGGAAAACGAAATTGGAAATTATTACAGATTGTTTAAAATCTCCGACACCATCGATAAAAATAAAATTTCAGCTAAATATGATAACGGTCAGCTGATTGTTTCGCTGCCAAAAACCGAAAATGCAAAACCGCGTACTATCGAAATACAATAATTTATTTTACAATCAACCAGCCTGTCATAAGACAAGCTTTTTTATTTCCATATCAGACCTTCATTCCATTTTATAAAATAATTAACTTATTTTAAACCTGCTCGTTTATCCTTTTAAGTTTTAATTAACGATGACTATTTCTCAAAAGAAGCATA
>DATDOL010000165.1:0-14014 GCA_035293265.1 Ignavibacteriaceae bacterium
ATATTTTCAATTAAAGCTTAAATATCTCCGGATTATCCTTGTTCGTTAATGATTTTAACTTTTCTTCTGATGAATTTGTTTCTAATTCTGGGGTTTCTTTAAGCCTGGTCATGGTTGTCTGTTCAATTTTTATTTTTTCCCTGATTTGCTTGTATTTATTTAACAGGGACTGATTCTTTTTTATTTCTTCATCGAGTTTTTTCTTTACTGAAACAAATTTTGTAATGCTTACCCGGTGCTCTTCATGTTCAAGCTTGATCCGGTTGACTGATGACCGCAGCTCAACCAGCTCGTTCATCGAATCCTTTATTTTTAAATTCAGATCATTAAGCCTTAACTCATATTCTTTAATTTCGTTATCAAGTATTGCTCTCCTTTCGACACTCTTCTGATAACGCACATCGGAAGTGTTTAGTAAGTCGTGAATACTTTTTTCAATTTCAGCCATTTTCCTTTGAATGAATTCGGTTTCCATTCCCAGGTCTTTATTAAAGATTCTTCTTTCAGAAGAAGTATCATCAAGCTTTATAAGATCGCTCTTTAAAAGCTCTTTTTGTTCATTAATAGTTTTCAGAAGATCGTCAAAAGAATCGAGCTCTGCCTGTCGGAGATTTAAAACTCTTTCAGAATCTTCCAGTGCCGCCAACTTTTCATTCATTATCTGATCTTTTTCGTTAAGATCTTTTTCTTTCTTTAGAATTATTTGATCGAGAACATTTCGCTTTTGATTTGCCTGATTTATCTCTTTGTTGAGACGCTGGAACAATTCTGCAAATCTTTCTTCAAGCGCTTTATTGCCTTGCTGAATTTCGACCCTTCTCTTTTGCAAAACAGGAATCATATCGGCAATTTTTTTCTTCTCATCGGCGAATTTATCCAGTTCATTGTTGCCATTTTTAATTTTATTTTCAAGCTCTGAATTCAGACTTTCCAGTTTTTCTAAATCATTCTTTAAGGAACCTAACTTTTCCTCATATCCTTCCACTTCACTTCGCAGTGCTTTTATTCTTTCGGTTTTAGAATTTATGGTTTGAACAACAGCAAGCAATTCTTTTTGTTTCTGACTCACTTCATCTGCGAGCTTTTGTTTTTTATAATTGATTTCATTTAACTGGATCGTCTGTTTTTCATATTCCTGAGACAGGGAAGTAAACTCAATTTCTTTGGCAGACAGCTTATCATTCAGCTCATTTATTAAAGCCATTTTAAGATGCTCGGTTTCGGATAGCTGCGCTATTTTATCTTTTAAATTTTGTTCTTCCTGAAGCAGAGCAATCAGCCTTGCTTCCGATTCATCTGCTTTGTTTTTAGCATCATTTTTTTCGTTGAGCTCTAATTGCAGAAGATTTATGTTTCCTTTCAATTCTATTTCCTGGCTTCGGAGCTTTTCAATTCTTCTTTCAATTTCATTTGAAGTCTTTTGCTCGAGCTGTTTCAGGCCGGCGATTTTTTCCTTTAACTCATTGATTTGCTTCTGCATTTTTCCAATCGAATCAATCAAATTCTGCTCTTCGACGATTAAGGAAAGAAATTTTTCTTCGGAAGCTTTCTTGTAAGCAGATGAATCTTTGATCGTGCTGTTTTCGATTTCATCCAGTTCCCGAAGCCTGAGGTTTATCCTGTCCTGTATCGCATTCTCTTCATTAGTCAATTCATTAATACGCGATTGAATTTCATTCAACTCATTTCTGCCTCTTAATTTTAAAGTGTTTATTTTTTCTATAAGAAGCGAAAGTTTTTCGTTAGTAGTAAGAAACTTCTCTGAATCAGTTTTATTTATTTCTGATTTTTCATTTCCAGTCGGCTGATTAAGATTTTCTTTACGGGTTTCAAGTTTTTGAATTTGTATAGCGAGCTCCCTAGCTGTTTCTTCAAGAAGGATATTTTCCCCAATAAGTTTGTCTTTCTTTTTCTGAACTTCCTTCAAATTTTCTTCGATTTCTTTCTGATGTAATACATCCGGTTTGGAATCTTTATTAAACCCGGCGATTTTAAAATTTATGTAATCAGTTTTAACCGGTGAAATGAGGAATGGATTGACTTTTTCTTTTCTGTTTTTTTGAATTTGATCAATTTCAGATCTGATTTCATCAAGAGATTTTTTTGCATCATTCTTCTGCTTTTTTAAATCCTCAAGTGCAATTAGGTGAGTAGTTTTCTTCTCATTCATGACCATTAGTTCATTCTGCAGCCTTCTCTGAACTTCTTCCAGCTGCCTGATTTTTTCCTCTCTCTCTTCTATACTTTTGAGAGTTCCTTTAAGCTCTTCGTTTTCCGACTCAAGCTCTTTTAATCTTTTGTTATTTAACAAAATCATGTTTTATACTCCCGGGGTTTCTTTTTTATAAAGATGAAAGAAGTGATTGACCAGTTTATGATTCAGGATCATACTTTAGATTGCATTGCAATACAATAAGTTATTAAACCTCTTTCAAGTTAAATATTAGTTTAATAATTATCAATATTGAGCTGTAAAGGTTCAAATTCACCCGTCTCAAAAGAATAATTGATAATTTTTAAATACCATTCAAATTTATTTTTGAAGATAAGATATTATTGCTCTGCAAAAATCCGGAAGTTCATCCGGTCTTCTGCTCGAAATCATATTTCTGTCAACAACGAAAGATTCATCAATCCAGATAGCGCCGGCATTTATCAAATCATCTTTAATCCCCGGTGTTGAAGTGCTTTTAAATCCCTTCATAATTCCTGCTGAAATCGGTATCCAACCAGCATGACAAATGTGTGCAACTAACCTTCCGGAATTGAAAATGTTCTTGGTAATCTCCAGAACTTTTGGAATTCTTCTCAGCTTATCTGGTGCGAACCCTCCCGGAATAATCAGACCATCATAATCCTTATCAATTACTTTGTCAATAGCAATATCAGATTTGCATGGATAACCGTTTTTTCCCGTATAAACTTTATTTGATTCAGATCCTGCAATTACTACCTGCGCTCCTTCTTCAATCATCCGAAGTTTAGGATACCATAGTTCAAGGTCTTCATAAATATTATCTACAAACATTAATAATTTTATTCCTTTTAGTTTTTTCATTGGTATTTCTTAAATATTTCCTAACCTGTACTGCTGCCTCATTTTTGCCTTCTGAAGCTGTCTTTCAATTATTAGATCTGCAAGTGCCTCGGGAATGGAATCACGTTTTTTTTCAGAAAATAATTTTGCAAGCTTTTCTTCATTGACATCAATCCTGTAAAGAATATTGATTAATACATCATACTTATTTTCAAGAAGATATGTCAATCTTTCCGTAAGATATTTTTTAAACCTGTCAATAGTTTCAACTTCCTTCACTGGAATAAGAGAATCAAAGCCGGCAACCTGGAAATCTTTCGCAATAACTTTAGCAACATCTGTTACAATAATATTTTGTTCATTCATAGTTCAGATATCCAGGATAATTGTATAGTGTTGGGCTTTTTTTAAGATCTGTCATTCTGTTGATATTCCCAGATATCGCTTAAAATCCCATACAATTTTATAACTGACGAATGCGAAAACCGGCGCAGCAACAACATCAACGGTATAGTGTACATGTTGAACCAAAACTGCCAGTCCTACAAGTATTGTTGTTATTAAAAAAATCACTTTAAGTATTTTGTTTTTTACAACAAGAAATAACACAAACATTGTAGCAGTATGACCTGAAAAAAACAAATCTTTTGTTAATATATCTCCTGTTCCAAACATCTGTACGAAAGGATCATGAAGAGGAATCAACTTTTCCGGGGCTTCAAGCGGAGTTAAGTACATGACAAGCATTCTGAAAAGAAGCATAAATCCATAGCTTTGTAATGCCAAGAAAAGACTCGCAGGTTTATTCATCAATGAGATGATTGCAGTAATTACTGAAAAATAAATTAGACCGAAAGTTATCCAGGTCAAGTCGATCGGTAAGAATAAATCGAGGAACGGATCAAACATCAAATCGGTATCACGGAGTTCAATAAAATTCAGAAAAACAGGGAACACAAGAATTATTAAGAGTACAAATAAAACTGTTACAAAAAAATCTGCAATTGATTTTTTGTTTTTAAAGATATCCTTCCACTTCATCTTTAATATTATTTTCCTGTTATACTGTTTTTGGATTCATTTTACTTAAAAAGTAAGGCAGCATTTGCCGCCAGGTAGGCCAGTCATGCCGCATATCATATCCCCAAAGATCCAGCCAATGCTTAACACCTCTTGAATTAAGAATATCGGATAATCTCCGGGACGCATTCGGATCTTCATAGTCACCTTGCCCTGATGAAATAATTATACTCCGCTTTCTCATCGCGTTTAACATGAATTCGTCATTCCAATGCGGCAAATAATCTACCGGCGAGTTAAAGTAAACATTATCATCATAAAAACCCTTTGCATAGCCTTTTAGATCATAGCTTCCGCTCATTGCAATTGTTCCGGAAAAAATATCAGGCCGACGGAAAAAATTATTTGCAGCATGAAGTGCACCGAGTGAGGCACCAGTTGTAATTATAGGGACGAGTCCCTTACTGTGATTATGAATGAATGGAACAACTTCTTCAACAACGTACCTGTTATATTGCTGGTGACGGATCGCTTTATGAGCCGGGTGCATATTTCTGTTAAGCCAGCTTTCACTGTTAATGCTGTTGATAGAGAACGCTTTCAGTTTGCCTTCTGCTAAAAACGAAGACATTGTATCAATAAGATGAAACCTTTCGTATTCAAGAAAATCTGCTGCTGCCGTGGGAAACATTAGAAGTGCGTAACCGTAATGTCCGTAGACAACAATTTCCATTTCTTTGTTGAGGTTTGGACTATACCAGCGGTGGATCTCTCTGCTCATAAATCTCCGGGCTATGGATTAATAATTTTAAAAACTGTATGCTGAAACTAAAGATTTGACTGAAAATTTGAAAATGGAATCCGGAATCAATTTTGAGCTAATCTCAAAATATTCATTGCGTCAATTCACCTCGAAGTAATGAAAAATATCATTCTGTTAAAACCTGGAACCTTGCAAATATCTAAGAGTATAATCCTCAAAACATACAGGAGGAAAAAATGAAATCCAGGAAAAAGGCTCTCGATCTAAAAGAGATTATTTTTGAAGGAAGGAATAAAGAATATGGGGCGTATGTGCTTGGAAGGCTTTACAATAGATATGTTTCCCTATCTACAACTGGAGCAATACTATTATTTATTCTTCTTGTAAGTTATCCACTCATCATGGCATTCTTCATTCCTGAAGAGAATACTGGAGCAGCCCCCAAAATAGACAGAGTAATATTCTTAGAAAATTTTCACACCGAAATACCGGCTGATAAAAAAGAAATACAAATTCCTAAAATAACCTCACCTAAAACCAGTATGGTAAAGTTTATAATTCCTCAAATTAAACCGGATGAATTGGCAACTAACGAAGCTATACCGACACAGGAAGAATTAGCATGGAAAAATCCTGGAACCGAGACGGTAGAAGGAAATATTAATGGAAGAGACATAGTTGAAGAAATTATTGAATCAGATAATTCTGATGATGCAGTTGTAAAAGAAGAAATTTTTACATGGGCAGAAGAGATGCCTCAATTTCCGGGCGGTAGCAGTGAGCTTTTGAAATTCTTTGCTCAAAATATTATTTATCCTGAAATTGCAAAACGAGCGGAAGTCGAGGGAAAAATTAATCTCTCTTTTATTGTTGATAAAAATGGAAGCATAAGTGATATTCAAATTGTAAAGGGTATTGGTGCCGGATGCGATGAAGAAGCAGTGAGAATTCTTAAAATGATGCCACGCTGGAGTCCCGGTAAGCAAAATGGTAAACCCGTTTTAACAAGAATTAATATTCCAGTTGTATTTAAACTCCGGTAAGATGTGAATTTATCGATTAATCAAGAAGTTTTATGATCGGCTAATATTTTTTACCCAGTGTGTTTCGTTTTGATTTCAAATATCAGCACAAATCATTTTGAACGGATTGCATTCATAAATCTTAGATCAAAGTTTATCATTAAAATTTTGTAAATCCAGAAATAATCCGGAGTATTTCTTCTCAACTTTAAACCCGAACTTGTAAAAATATTCCGGTCTGAAGAATCCTGTTGTAACAAATTTAAAATGTTCAGCTTTCAGCCGGTTGAAGAGTTCATTCATCAATGCTTCGCTTATTCCTTTTCTTCTGTATCTGCTGGAGACAACAATTTTTTCCATGTGCGCAGTGTTTTCATCAGCCTGCGAATAATAAAGTCCACCGATAATAAATCCTCTTTCAGATAATGCAACAAGAAACTTATGTTCTGCCTTAAAATTTACAGTAAGATTTGATTCAAGATACAAAGCATGCAGTTTTGAAATTTCTTTTGGTGAAACAGGATTTCTTATGATAAACTGATTATTCTCCTCATCCCTTAACTGGATAACAAGGTTTGAACTATCAACACCAAAACCACCTACTGTTAAAAGTGCTGCAGTGTCTTTTGGTTTCAGGTGCGGATAACTGAGCCTGGTTAAAAAGAATTCCTCCGCTTCAGATAATTCGGGCAAGCTGTGCAGCTCTGAATACAATTTCTGCACTTCTTCCTTTGTGACTTTGTGGAAACGCTGCTTCTCTGCAATTTCTTTTAATGTGTCGTTCAAATTTTCTTTTGCTTCACTGAGTACTGTCCGGAGATAAAATATTGTCCGGGTTGAAGGATAATCACTTTCAAGATCAAACAACTGGTAAGTTTCGTATAACTCGTAAAGCATTTCTGCCTGTGCACTGATATTAGCATCCGGGTTTAACTTACGCCAGCGATGAAATCTTTTTATTGCGAAGAACAATGATTTCGGGATAAAACCATCCCGCTGAATGCTTGCAACAAATTCTTTAGCTCTTTTTATGATTACAGATTTCTCCTCAATATTTTCGATCGAATTAATCTCTTCTAAAAATTGATTTATGAGTGCAACGGTTTTGTCTTCACCTTCACATTCAGTTATACCTGAAAAAATGTAGTTGAGGATTGACTGCTTTAAAAGAAAAGGATAAACAGCTAGTGTTTTTTTAACGAAAAGATTATAGAAATTTAAAAAGAACGTTGCACTTGAATTTGAAGGAGTTCTCTTTGAAACTGAATAAAGCAAGGTTCCGGTTTGATAATCGTGAGCAGGAATTGTAATATTTTCCGGGGAAGGATTTGTCAGTTCAATTGTGTAGTTGGTTAATTTCCAGAAGTTCATGTAAGCTGAAGCGGCATTCCAAACAAAGTGAGGCCAGAGTTCACGAAGTCTTTGTTCATATTCATTGTCTTTACGTTTGCTTTCACGCTCGAGATATTTTACAAGACTATCTCTCGGGACAAATGCTTCAGTCCATAATTCATATTCGTCCCAGTAGCCGCCAAAATGTGGAAGAAGTCTCTCCCCCCGTAAATTTGTTCCGGCCAGGATAAGCCACTTGATTTCTTCCGCGACTAAAGCAGGCGGAAGGTTTTTATTTAAATGAAGAGTAACGTCAAACCCTCCCTGGTATCTTGTTTGAACGGTTAGCCTGTAAATTGATTTTTCGGTTTTGGATTCGAGCAAACCGATCCAAATTCCACCAGGCAAAATGTCATCAAGCCTGAGCCTGATTCCATTTGAAAACATAAATATTGCTTCGCGGAGTATTGAGGTTTTGATAAGTGCATTTTTTATTCTTATCCTGTCTTCAGGATCAATGCCTCCTTCAAAAGCCAGCACATCCTCCCAGCCATACTCTTCACCTGTTTCAGCATCAACTGCTACCTTTTGATTTTGTCCCAGCCATTCACGAAGACCGTTACGGAGTTTTAATAAATTTCGATTGGTCAAATCTTTAACAATGTTGAACTCCGAAAGCACAGCAAAACGCATTAAGAATCTTCTAACTCGCCGGTAAAAACGGGGATGTCTTATTCCATAGGTTGTTATAAGTTCAAACAAACTTGAGATCTTATTTTCATAGTCTGAACCTTTAACACTTTCCGTTTCAAGAAGCTGTTTAATATATGTTTCTATAAAACTTAATTTGCTTTCACTCCAGACATTTTCGACAATCACACCGATTGACTCTGTAATAAGCACAGATACATCGTTATTAAAGTAGTAAATAAAAATTTCGCCGAACTTTTTATCACCAGCTCGTTTTAATGCCTCACTGAATAATTCTCTCTTTAAATTCTTATTACCGGTTATATTTGGTCTCGAGATAAGATTAAGAACCAGGTTATAATGAGTGTTTTTTGGGTCATCAAGAATCTTCTTAAAATATTTCATTGGGTTGATGGACAAATCGGATGAGCCGGATAAAATTAAAAGATAAGCTAAATGAATTCCATCAAGTGAAATTTCATTTGATGAATTAATTTTTTTGAATGAAAGTTTTGCGCTTTCCGATATTTCAGGAATAACCGGCAGGGAATGAAATTTAATCTGGGTTGTTTCGCCCGTCTGCCTGTACCATTGAACAATTGAACTGCCGGCGAAATCGGTCAGTTCTTTATTACCGATCCAGAGAAGCGGATCCGTCAGTATTGTCTGAAGGTCGATGAACGGAGTGGAAACCGAATAATTATAACTTCCGATTCTGAAAATATTCTGTTCATCGGTGTGATGCAGATTCAATGAAAGTTTTAACTTGGGAATTACAATTGCATCGTCACGAGTATTAATGTCTCGGCTAAGAGTACCTTTCTCTCTTAAAAACCAGTTTGGGATGCGTACTTCGGTGTTCCTGATATAAACCAAGGTATGATTTTTCATATACATTGATTCTATCTGCTTCGAAAAATTTTTTTCGATAATTTTTCTTTTATACGTTCCCTTTGGAGTCAATTCGCCATGCTCATCTGAAAACGGACGGTCAATTAATCTGTAGTCGAGTATTCTTTCAAAAGGCGAAAGAAATTTGTTCACAGTTACAACCACGGAAGAAAAATATTCCTGGATTTGTTTTTCATCCATGCTGTGCAAAGGCGAATTTTTATCTTCAAAATTCGGATAAATTAATAACGTGTTAAACTGCCTGTGATCACCAGCTAGAAAAACCTGCTTAACGTTTTCAAAATCTCTGAACAGATTTTCTATTTTTTGCGGAGCGATAGTCTCCCCCCTAGTGTTTTTATAAATTTCTTTTTTCCTGTCAATAATTTCGATGAACCCGTCTTCATCCATTTTCATTACATCACCTGTCGGCAGCCATCCGTCTTCTGTAAATGTTTCCGAATTATCGGTTTCATAGTAACCGAGCATTACATAAGGTCCCTTAATCATAATTTCACCATCTTCGCCGAGTTTTATCTCAATGCCCGGCAATGCATTACCGAGAGAATTCGGTTTATATTTTTTCCAGGGAGTCATTGTAATTCCACCGGTCGCTTCAGTCATCCCGAATCCGCTCATAAGTTCAACACCATAATTTTGAAAGAACTGGAAAATATCCGGCGGAAGATATCCTGCAGCAGATAGTCCCCACTTTAAATTTCCTCCCGTTGCTGCTTCAAGTTCACTTTTAATTTTTATGTGCTCTTCAACCTCAACATCTACCTTGCTTGTTACATAATCATAAAGCTGCATCCATTTTTTAGGAATGCTGATGAATACCGATGGTTTAACCAACTGCATATTTGTTATCATGGTTTCGACAGATGGATTTTCGAGAAAGCAATACTCTGCAGCCCAGAATACGCTTCCCGTCATTTCAAGGTATCTACCAAAAGTATGATAGAGTGGAAGGAAAGCAAGAAATCTGTCTTCCTCCCCGATTTCAGGAATAGCCATTGCCCGGCAGAAACGTTTGTAAATAATATTCATCTGTGAAAACATTATTCCTTTTGGTTCACCGGTAGTTCCTGAAGTGTACATAATTGTTGCAAGTGATTGCATATCAATCTCGAACTCCGCGCTATTTTCTGATTTCAGTTTCATAAATTCAGAAAAACTTATCACCCATTCTTCAATTGAATTTCCTTCAAGAAGTACGGCATGCTTCAAATCAGGCAGATCATTTTTTATAGATTTTATTTTTGATAGCAGCTTTTCGTTATGAACAACAATCAAATTCACTTTGCACTGGATTAGCATAAACCTGATATGCTCTGTAACCGAATTTGCCGGAATCATTACGTTAACAATACCACCTGTCAAGCAAGCTAAATCAAGCAAAGCCATTTCAAGACAGTTCTCTAAAAGAAAGGCAACCCTGCCATGAGAATCCGAAATTTCTTTTCGAAGAAGTTCATGAAATGATTGCTGATAATTTTTAATCAGCTTCGCAGATTTTTCCCAGCTATATTCTGTAACTGAATTTCCCCTTATCACTTTGAAGAGTGTTTTGTTTTTATAATCCCGTAATCTCTGGTTAAAGAGAACTCCGGTATGGTAATTACTTTTAAGTATTAAATCGTGAATAAGCTTTTCCCATTTTTGTTCTCCTGCCAAGCCGTCGACTTGCTGAGACTGGTCATAAATTCTTCTTAAGAAACATGGGAAACGGAAAAGGTTAAGATATTCATGTGTGATCTTTCTGATTTGTTCAGATTGTTTGCTGAGGTGTTTGATCAGGTGCTTGCCGAAAGCATAAAATTTTTCTGTATCAACTTCACTTAAAAATTGTTTTGCAATTTCCGGTCGTGCAATTGCAGTAAAAATTTTATGTAATGTTTCGAAATCATTTTTAGAAAATTTTTTTTGTTCGGGAAATTGTTTTATGATTTGGCTAAAACTCTGTAGCTGTTTAGAAATATCTTTCCTTCCAAGCGAGGGTAAGCCCGAAAGAACTTTTTCGGTAACAGAAATTATATTTTCTAACACTCCTTTTTCTTCCATGTAATTCTTATAAGCGCTAAATAAATAATAGATTCTTCTATTTTAAAAATATGAATTTGTCAGACATAACTGCTATTTTGGGAAACCTGCTGCAATATAACTGAACCCTGCAAACACCCATCAGCAGGGGGTAACAAGCTGATTATTCTGGAAATATTTACGAGTAAATAATACAGATATAAATCATAATCTTGTTTGGTTGCGAAATATCAATTATTATTTGCTGGCATATTATTTAAAGCTAATTTCAAATTACCACAAAAATATCCAATTCAAAATTATAAAGGCAGTCAGGTGAAAAGTGGAAATAATTTTAATAAAATTGCCGAGTGGGATGAAGGTGCTGCACGGCACTTATTAGCAAGAACACTTTTTGGCTATAATAAGCAGGATGTTGAATTTGCACTCTCGATTACACTCGATGAATTTGTAGATAATTACCTTCTTGCAGATCAACCCGAACCTACTCCACCCGGATTATGGGTAAACGATCCATTAGATGAGAACACTACTGAAAATACAAGAGAGCTCATCTATTGGTGGTATAATAACATGCTTACACAGGGTTACTCCCTTCGTGAAAGAATGGTTTTGTTCTGGCACAATCATTTTGTAAGCGAAGTTACAAAAGTTTCACTGCCGCAAAGAATGTACTGGCAAAATAAATTATTCCGTGACTTTGCTATGGGTAATGTTAGAGAATTAGCAAAAGCTGTTACGATAGATCCTGCAATGCTTATTTATCTTGATGGTACCAGAAACAGAGTAGGTGCACCAAATGAAAATTATGCAAGAGAATTAATGGAACTGTTTACTCTTGGAATTGGGAACTATACAGAAGAGGATATACGGGAAGCAGCCAGAGCATTAACAGGATGGAGAGTTGATGGTCTTACACCATATTTCACAGAAAGTCGTTTCGATAATGGATTTAAAACAATTTTTGGTCAAACCGGCAACTTTAATTACATCGATGTAGTTAACATAATTTTTCAACAGACTGCCGCGGCTACATATATCTGCAGGGGATTGTACCATGAATTCATGCATGTTGCTCACGATGAGGAAAGCATAGCTGCAATGTCTCAGATACTCAGTGAAAATAATTTTGAACTAAAACCGGTCTTATCAACGTTATTAAAATCAGTTATGTTCCATACGGATGAGATTAGAGGAGCAAAAATTAAAGGCCCTGTTGAGTTAATGGTTGGAGCAATGCGGCAATTTAGTGTAGCCACACCCGACTATCCTTATATGCGTACGGTTGCTGCACAAACAAAGCAAGAATTATTTTCTCCTCCTAATGTGAGCGGCTGGGATGGTGACAAAGTATGGATCAACACAACAACTCTTCCTGCAAGACATATTTTTACTGATGCTGTTGTAAATGGCAGAAGGCCTGGCGGAGACGACTTAACTTTTCAGTTAAATCTTGTTGAATATGCCAGGACATTCAGCAGTTCTGAAGACGCGGTTCAATTGATTGATGATATTGCAAAAATTTTTCTTCAGTACCCCTTAAGCGAAAACCGGAGAGAATATTTACTGAACACCTTACTTGACGGCGCAGAAGTTTATGACTGGTCTACAAACGATCCCCAGGCAGAGAACAGACTTAAGTTATTCTTTAAAGCATTAATGAGATTATCAGAGTATCAACTTTCATAGCAGGAAAGATTTCTATGGACAGAAGAGCATTTTTACGAAATTTAGGAGTTATCACGGGTGCCGGTGCAGTTTCGATGGTTATCGGTGATGTTTCCCTCAGAGCATTCTCTAAATCATTCTTAAACGTTTCGTCAGTCAACGGAAAAGTTATTGTGATACTTCAGTTAAGCGGCGGTAATGATGGGCTAAACACTATCATACCTATTGAGGATAGTTTATATTATAATGCTCGTCCATCGTTACGTATTCCCAAAGCCGACGCAATCGAGCTGAGTAACTTAACAGGTATGCATCCATCACTGCAGCCATTAAAGCCATTGTTCGATGATGGTAAAGTGGCCATTGTACAAAATGTTGGTTACGATAGTCCTGACAGATCACATTTTCGATCAACTGATATATGGTTAAGCGGATCCGATTCAAATGTTGTTATTGAAGATGGCTGGGTTGGAAGATATCTTGCAAATGTATTTCCCGAGCACAATAATTTCAACACTGACCATCCGATGGCAATTCAAATTGGTTCAACGCAGTCGGCTTTACTCGAATGCACATGCCAGGGGACAATGGGAATTTCATTTGAGAGTCCAAATCAATTTTACCAGTTGATAAACGGAAGCACAGCAGATAATGATCCTCCTCCGAATACTATTGCAGGTAATCAATTAAAATATATCAAGGAAGTAGCAGCGCTTTCCATCCGTTTTGCGGAAATAATTAAAGAGAAAGCCGACTCAGTACAAAACCTCGTAACTTATCCGGATACACGCCTGGGCAGACAGCTTGCAATTGTTGCAGAGTTAATAGCTGGAGGACTTGAAACGCCGGTTTACTTAACATCAATTGGTGGTTTTGATACTCATGCAAATCAGGCAGGCGGTCACTCTAATCTGCTTTCCGGTGTTGCACAAGCAGTCGCAGCATTCCAGGCTGATCTTGAACTACTTCGCGTTGCTGACAGGGTGGTATTAATGACTTTCTCTGAATTTGGCAGGCGCGTTAACCAGAACAGCAGCGGAGGAACTGACCACGGAACCGCCGCTCCTTTGTTTGTCATCGGAAAAAATGTTAACGGAGGAATTTACGGTAGGAATCCTGATCTATCGGACCTTGATAACAGCGGTGATATTAAATTCAAATATGATTTCAGGCAGATATATGCTACACTTTTAACCGATCAGTTAGGAATGCCGGATGACAGAATGCCGGATGTACTGCCCAGAAGTTTTGAAACCTTGCCGCTTATTTCTGCGAGAAACTTCAACCAGAATGCACCTTCATCTTTTCATCTCGAACAAAATTATCCAAATCCATTTAATCCTATTACCACGATCAATTATTCTTTAAGAGTTCCTCTCACTTTTATACTTGAAGTTTATTCGGCCACAGGGGATAGAGTTGCTACACTTGTAAACAGATACCAGGAAGCCGGCAGCTATTCAGTACAGTTCGACGGAAGTAAGTATCCGAGCGGAGTATATTTTGCCACGCTTGAATCAGGAAAAGTAAGACAAACAATCAAGATGG
>DATDOL010000166.1:0-7273 GCA_035293265.1 Ignavibacteriaceae bacterium
ATTTATTTTAAGCGGTTCCTTGTATAAAACAACTGACAGCGGGACTAATTGGGAAAGAATTGAGAATGCACCTGGCGGACAAAAATTAATTTTTATTAATGATAATATCGGGTTTATCGGTGGAGTAAGATTATATAAGACAACTGATGGCGGAAGCAATTGGAACACTGTTAATGTTACAGGATTAACGGATTCTACATTTATAACATATAATGATATTTTTTTTATTAACCAAACAACAGGTTGGGCGGTTACAACAAGAGGAGGAATAGTAAAGACGACCGATGGAGGTAATAATTGGTTGGCTCAATTGAATGAAGGAATTAATGTGATTTTCAATGGAGTGTATTTTATTGATTCGCTAATTGGTTGGACTGCTAATGTAGGTAGAAGACCTTATAAAACAACGGATGGAGGAGCTAACTGGATTGAACAAACAAATATTCAAATATTTGAGTCGGATGAAGTTTATTTTTATAATTATGTTAAGGGTTGGATCATATCTGGAAATGAACTCTATTACACAAGTGACGGTGGCTTGAATTGGGTAATTGATCCCCAGATTTTCACATTTAGCAGAAACTTTGAAATCATATCTAATCATCATTTTATAATAACCGGTACAAATATTTATGAATCTGTTGATACAGGCCAGATTTGGCAAAATGTAACCAGTCAGCTTGGGAGTGGTTTTACATCCTTGCATGCCCCTGCAATCTATTTATCTTATGGTGTAGGCACTCTCGGTTATATTATCAGTTATCTTGATACATCGATAGTTCCGGTAGAATTGATAGATTTCTCAGCAGAGTATGGTGATTATGAAATTCAATTAAATTGGACAACAGCTGCTGAAACGAATAACTATGGTTTCGAGGTATTACGCTCTAACGATATTGATAATTGGGTTAGAATGGGTTTTGTTAGAGGACGAGGCACTACTACTGAAAAAAGTGAGTATTCATTTACTGATGATAAAATATATGGAAGAAAATTTTATTATAGATTAAAACAAATTGATTTAAATGGAAACTTTAATTATTCATATTTAATAACTATAGAAATACCGATTAATAATTTTTATCTCTCTCAAAGCTATCCAAACCCGTTCAACCCTTCAACAACTATAGCTTATACTGTTCCTGAAGCGAGCAAAGTGTCTATCAGGATTTACTCCATTGTTGGCGAGCTTGTTGAAACTTTGGTTGATGCAACTGTTGAACCCGGTTATCACAGTGTTGAGTTCGATGCAAGCCGGTTAACTTCCGGAACTTACATTTACCAGATTAAAGCAGAAGGTGAAAGCAATACTTTCGTAGATAACAAAAAGATGTTACTGTTAAAGTAACTCTAATATAAAGTTATTAATTAGATTAAGGCGATCATAAAAGGTCGCCTTTTTGTTTTCCACTGTTATTTATTCCTATATTTTAACAGTTACAATTATTTTAATTTTCAGGCTTAAAAATGCGTATCAAACTAATTATTATTTCAATACTGTTTTTGCTGAGTGCCATCATAGCATTGCAAAACACAATCGAAGTTGATTTGAAATTTCTCTTTCTGACTATTAATGGTCCCCTGATTGTAATGATCATTGTAATTTTTATTCTTGGATTAGTCACTGGAATTGGTGTTGCCGGAGCCTATGAGAGGAAAAAGCGGTTAAAAGATAAAGCTGATGATAAATTGGGGAAAGCAACGGAATAAAAGGATACGACAATTAAAAATTCATAATAGTTAAGGGCAAAAACCAGCGTTCTTGTTTATTCTTCGAAATAACTTTATCTTTACACAGTTGTTTTCGCCCTTTTAAGGGCGATTTTTGTTTCTATGAATTCATTAAATGAAAAAATCCTGACTATTGCACAGGAAGTAACCGCAGAAAAAAATCTTCTGTTGATTGACATTGTACTGCGGGGTAATGAG
Source organism: Ignavibacteriaceae bacterium (assembly GCA_035293265.1). Classification (GTDB taxonomy): domain Bacteria; phylum Bacteroidota; class Ignavibacteria; order Ignavibacteriales; family Ignavibacteriaceae; genus DATDOL01. The sequence continues at coordinate 1,930 of DATDOL010000166.1, forward strand.
CGAAACCGTGTAATTGAAATTTTTATTGACGGCGAACATCCTGTTTCAGCAGAAACATGTGCACTGGTAAGCAGGGAGATAGATCATATTATCAACAAAGATAATATTATTGAATCTTCGTACAGGTTAGATGTATCAACTCCCGGTGTGGATAAACCACTAAAGTATCTTGCTCAGTTCAAAAAGCATATAGAAAGAAAGTTTGAAGTGGAATATAAAACAGGTGATAAGACCGGAAAATTTCAGGGTAAATTAATTGATATCCTTGATGATGTTCTTGTTTTTGATTCAGGAAGAGAAGTTCAGATAAAATTTAATAGTATAATTAAAGCAACAGTATTAGTTAGTTTTTCTTAAAGGAGATAATTAAGAAATGAATCGTGAAATAGTAGAATCCTTTGCCGATATAGTAAGAGCAAAAGGAATGGATAAAGATGTTCTTGCCGGCATACTTGAAGAAATTTTTGGTCTGCTTGTAAGAAAAAAATACGGCGAGGAAGCCAAGTATGATGTTGTTGTTAACATGGACAGAGGTGATATTGAAATTTATCTCGAGAGAGCAGTTGTTGATGAAGTAACTGATCCGAACACTCAAATCAGTATTGATGAAGTTAATAAACGAGGAAACGCAGATGATCTGGCAGTAGGAGAAGAATTTGTTGAGAAGATCGAGCTGGCTTCATTAGGAAGAAGATTAATTATTCTCGCAAAGCAAAGTCTGAACCAGAAAATCCGCGAAATCGAAAAAGAAATTGTTTACAACGAATACAAAGAACTTGTTGGTGAAATCGTTGTCGGAGATATTTATCAGATACGGAAAAACGATATTCTGGTTAATCATAACAAGAACGAATTGCTTCTTCCTCGTTCCGAACAAATTCCATTCGAAAGATACAAGAAAGGCGAAACGATACGTGCAATTGTTAAAGAGGTAAAAAAGGGTAACAGCGGTCCGTTAATAATTATTTCAAGATCTGATAATATGTTTTTAAGAAGACTGTTTGAAATTGAAATCCCTGAAATTTATGACGGTATAATTGAGATAAAAGCAATTGCCCGTGAACCCGGGGAAAGAGCTAAAGTAGCTGTACAGTCTCAGGATGCAAGAATTGATGCAGTTGGTGCGTGCGTTGGAATGAAAGGTGTTCGGATTCATGCAATAGTAAGAGAATTGAATAATGAGAACATAGATGTTATTAATTTTACAGAAGAACCGGAACTCTATATTCAGAGATCTCTTGCACCGGCAAAGATTAAAGGTGTAGAGATAAACGAAGACGAGAAGAAAGCTGTGATAACTGCAGATTCGGACCAGGTGTCATTACTGGTTGGAAGAAACGGAGTTAACATAAGATTAGCCATGAAAATCACCGGCTATGAAATAGAAATTCTCAGGGAAGAAAAACCTTATGAAGAATATGATGAGGATATCGAGCTGATTGATCTTAAGGACGAATTAGGAGAAGAAGTTTATGAAAAACTTATTAATCACCGTTACGATACGGCACTGGAAGTTTTAACAGCCGGTGCGGCAAAACTTGCTGAAATAGAAGGCTTTGATGAAGAAAAAGTAAATAAGATTATAGAAGTGATTAAATCACAGTTCGAAGAAGAGGAGTAGTATTACTTTAATTTGTAATTGAATTATGGCTGAAGCAAAATCAAAAAAAATAAGAGTATATAAACTCGCAACAGAATACAATCTTTCTGCAGAAAATCTTATGGAATTTCTGCAAGACAAAGGATTTGACGTAAAGTCTCATATGACCATTCTTACTGATGAGATGGTTGATGCAATAAATGCCCACTTTAAAAAAGACATCGAGAAAGCAGAAAAGCATTACAAAAAAGTTGCCGAGTTTCATAAGAAACGTGCTGATAAAGCCATCCAGGAAGCAAAAGAATCCGGCAAAGAAATACATGTTGCTGAAGCTGTTCCTTCGGCTTCAATAGAAGAAATAAAAATTACTTATAAAAAAGAAATCTCTGAACCCGAGTCCCTAGCTGGAAAAGAAAAGAAAAAGCATGAGGAAGTAAGTGAAGCTGAAAAAATAACGGGAGATGGTAAAGATAAAAAGGAAGGTAAAGTAAAAGGGCTAAAAGTAGTTGGTAAAATGGATCTTCAGGAAGCGAAGAAAACAAAACCCGAAGAGAAATCCGGAACAGATGAAAAAGAGCAGGAGACTAAACCGGTTGCACGTAAAAGACGAAAACCGAGAATGAAAAAGAAAGAAAATGAAGCACCTGTTGAAGAGTCACCTGTTGCGAAAAAAAGAAAACGTGTAAAGCGGTTCGAAATAAACGAACGTGAAGTGAAGGAAGCAATTCGTAAAACTTTAATGAGTATGGATGATACTACGGTTTCAGGCAGGGCGAGCTACAGGAAAAAGAAAAGAAAAGAACGTGAAGCCCTCGAGGAAAAGAGACTTGAAGAAAAATCCCTTGAAGGGTACAAGATTAAGGTAAATGAATTCATAGCAGTAAATGAACTGGCTAACCTTATGAACGTTCCGGTCGCGGATGTAATTTCAAAATTTATCGAGCTCGGGTTGATGGTTTCAATTAATCAAAGGCTTGATGTTGAAACAATAACTTTGGTGGCTGATGAATTTGGATTCGAAGTTGAGTTTCAGACAGAGTATACCTCTGAACTTTTGGAAGACACTCCCGATGACCCGAACTCTCTGGTAAGCAGGCCTCCGGTCGTTACGATCATGGGTCATGTTGATCACGGTAAAACTTCATTGCTGGATTATATAAGAAGAACCAACGTAGTCGCAGGAGAATCAGGCGGAATTACACAGCATATTGGAGCTTATAAGGTTGATGTTGGAAATGGAAAATCAATTACATTTCTGGATACACCGGGACACGAAGCTTTTACTGCTATGAGAGCGCGAGGAGCTCAGATAACAGACATAGTCGTTCTTATAGTTGCTGCTGACGATGCAGTCATGCCTCAAACAGTCGAAGCAATTAATCACGCACAAGCTGCAAACGTGCAAATTGTAATTGCAATAAATAAAATTGATAAGCACGGTTCAAACATTGACAGAATTAAACAGCAATTGGCGGATAGAAATATACTTGTTGAGACCTGGGGAGGTAAGTATCAGTGTGTTGAAATTTCAGCGAAGCAAGGTACTAATGTAGATAAGCTGCTTGAAACAATTTTACTGGAAGCTGAAATGCTTGATAGGAAAGCTAATCCGAATAGATTGGCACGTGGTGTTGTTGTTGAATCTGAACTTGACAGGGGAAAAGGAATAACAGGAACAATCCTGGTTCAAAAAGGAACTTTAAAAATTGGTCATCCGTTCATTGCCGGGATTTACCAGGGAAAAGTCAGAGCAATGTTTGATGAAAGAGGCAACAAAGTTTTCGAAGCTCCGCCGTCAACACCGGTTCAGGTGCTTGGTTTTGAAGGCGCTCCGCAGGCGGGCGATACATTTGTTGTCGTTGAATCAGAAAGATCAGCAAGAGAAATCGGGTTAAAGAGGCAGCAGTTAAAACGAGAACAGGATCAAAAGCAAATTCATTACATTACACTTGACGAAATAGCAAAACAGATCAGTATAGGTGGAGTTAAAGAGCTTCCCCTTATCGTTAAAGGTGATGTTGATGGATCAGTTGAAGCACTTGCCGATTCACTTATGAAATTATCTACAGAAGAAGTTGTCATAAAAGTTATTCATAAAGGAGTTGGCGGGATTTCAGAAAGTGATGTGCTGCTTGCAGATGCATCAAAAGCAATTATCATTGGTTTTCATGTAAGACCAAACCTTAACGCCCGTAAACTTGCTGAAAAAAATAAAGTGGATATCAGGCTGTACAATGTTATTTATGATGCAATTAAAGAAGTTAAATCTGCTCTGGAAGGATTACTATCTCCTGTTCTTTCCGAAGAAGTTGTTGCAACTGTGGAAATCAGAGACATTTTTAAAGTTCCCAAGTTCGGTACAATAGCCGGCTGTTATGTACTTGAAGGAAAGATAAACAGGAACAATAAAATCAGATTGATACGCGAAGGCATTGTAATCAACGAAGGTGAAATAGGTAATTTAAAAAGATTTAAAGACGATGTACGCGAAGTTGATGCGGGATATGAATGCGGGTTGAACATTGCTAACTATAATGATATTAAAGTCGGCGATATTATTGAAGCATATAAAATAGTCGAAACAAAAAAGACTCTTGCCTGATTAATCAAAACTAACTGACTAACTTAACCAGTCAATTATAGCATACAATGTCATCACACAGAATTGATAAAGTAGAAAAACTTATTAAGGAAGAAATCAGCAGCATTTTTCTTCAAAAAGTTAATGAGCCTGAACTGGGCTTCTTAACAATTACGAATGTAAAACTAAGTCCGGATTTAAAGATTGCTAAAGTATATTTTTCCGTCTTCGAAAAAGAAAAAAGAGAATTTGCACTTGAAAAAATTAACGGCAAACTAAAATTTATTCGGTCTGAACTTGCACACCGTGTCAGGATTAAATTCGTTCCCGAATTAAAATTTTTTATTGATGATACGCTTGATTATGTTGAAAAGATTGAAGTATTAATTGACAGAATTCACAAAAAGGATGGTAACAAAAAGCACGAATGATTTTAAAAGTCTGGATTTTACAGCCGGCGAAGTAATTCTAATCGATAAACCCCCTTATTGGTCATCTTACAAAGTTGTTCACAAGGTGAAGAAAGCAATCCGAGCAAAGAAAGTTGGTCATGCCGGTACTTTAGATCCAGTTGCAACAGGTCTGTTGATTTTGTGCACAGGAAAAAAAACCAAAGAAATTTACAAGTATCAGGATCTTAGAAAAACGTATACAGGCGTTATTACTTTGGGTAAAAGTTCGCCCTCGATGGATATGGAAACAAAAATAAGTGAACACGAAATACCGGCAGAATTAGATGAGAAAATTATTTACTCAGTTAGAGATCAGTTCCTGGGCGAAATTGAACAAACTCCCCCGATGTTTTCTGCATTAAAAGTTAATGGACAAAGACTTTATCAGCTTGCCAGGAAAGATAAAACCGTTGAAAGAAAACCACGACGGGTTATGATTGAAGAATTCAAAATAACAAATTTGGAAATTCCCCATTTACATTTTGAAATTACATGTTCAAAAGGAACATATATCAGAGTAATCGCGAATGATTTTGGTGAAAAATTAGGTTGTGGCGGAATATTAAGCAACCTCCGAAGAACTAAAATAGGCGATTTTAATGTTAATGAAGCAATCAATATTGAGGAATTCATTTCGAGGGCGGGAGTTGTTCCGGAATAACCCTAAGCAGCTTATTTTTAAGGAATTATGCGTGACTGATTTCTTTTATA